>CAZXCO010000198.1:0-2886 GCA_964639095.1 uncultured Solibacteraceae bacterium | reverse complement strand
TATTACGGCGCGCCGGCCGGCACGTTCACCGGCGCCGATGGCGTCCCGGTGGCATATCTTCCGAGCCGCATCGTGCCGCAGCCCGATATCTATACAGCCACGGTGGATTATGTCGTGGTCGACGGCGACCGGCTCGACAACCTCGCGGCCAGATTCCTGGGCGATCCGTTGCTTTACTGGATGATCTGCGACGCCAACGGCGCGAACGACTCCGAAGAACTGACCGCGCAGACCGGCCGCACCATCAAAATTCCGCTCGCCTCCGCGGTTCCACCGGACCCTCGCAATGGCTGACCACCTGTATCTCACGATCCTGATCGGCCCTGTGGCGGCGGCGCCCGCTCCCAAGCCGCTGATGGACGCTCTCACCTCGGCCGAAGTCAGCGTGTCCGACATCGGCCAGAGCGGCTTTCAGCTCAACTTCACACTGTCGAACGATTCGCCGCTCCAAACGCTTTTCCTGCTTGCGGGGGACTCGCCCATTCCGGTACTTCGCGTGATTCTCGTGGCGACGGTGGGCGCCATTCCGCAGGTCCTGATCGACGGCATGATCACCCACCATCAGATTTCCCCCAATGCCGCAACAGGCCATTCGACGCTCACGATCACGGGCGAGGATCTGACCGCGCTCATGGATCAGATCGACATGACGGGGCTGCCATTTCCCGGCATGAGTCCCGACGCACGCGTGCTCGCGATCCTGGCGAAATATGCGGCGTTCGGAATCGTTCCGAATGTGATCCCGCCGTTCGTGCCCGATATTCCGGTTCCGACCGAAAGGATTCCCGTGCAGAAGGGAACGGACCTGGCCTACATCAGACAACTGGCGAAGGAGTCCGGCTACGTTTTCTACATCGAGCCCGGCCCCGTGCCTGGCGTGAGCAAAGCCTATTGGGGGCCGCAGGTGAAGATCGGGGTGCCGCAGCCCGCCTTGAACGTGAATATGGACGCCTGGACGAATGTGGAAACCCTGACCTTCAAATACGAGCCGCAAAACGCGGTGCTGCCGATCGTCATGATTCAGGACGAAACATCCAAAGCCAATATTCCGATCCCGATCCCTTCGGTGAATCCGCTGAGCCCGCCACTGGGCTCCGTGATTCCCGTTCCGCAGAAAGTGGAAAAGCTGGACAACACCGCAAAGTTTTCGCCCGGACAGGCCATCATGCAAGGCATCGCGCGCGCCACGGAGACGAGCGATGTCGTGACTGGAGAAGGCCGTCTCGACGTGCTTCGTTACGGGCAGATTCTGAAGGCGCGCCAACTGGTGGGAGTGCGCGGCGCGGGATTGAGCTTCGACGGACTGCACTACGTACAGAAGACAACCCATCAGATGAAGCCCGGCGAATACAAGCAGAGTTTCACCCTGCGGCGGAATGGTCTGGTTTCAAATGTTCCGGTCGTGCCGACACTGTCGATATAGAGCAATGAACAGATTGACGCGAGGGAGAAGGTGAAGCAATATTTCGGCAAATATCGGGGCACGGTGATTGACAACATCGATCCGCAGCAGATGGGGCGGTTGATGGTTCAGGTGGCCGACGCCTCGGGAGTTCTGCCCTCAACCTGGGCCATGCCCTGCGTTCCTTTCGCGGGTATTCAGAACGGATTCTTCGCCCTCCCCGCGATCGGCTCCGGCGTCTGGGTGGAGTTCGAACAGGGTGATCCGGATTATCCGGTCTGGACAGGCTGCTACTGGGGTCTCGGCCAGGTGCCCGCGCTCGCTCTCGCAGGCGTGCCCGGCGTCCAGCAGATCGTAATTCAATCCACGCTCCAGAACACGCTGATGATCAGCGATGTCCCTGGTCCCACCGGAGGCATTCTGCTGAAGTCCGCGACGGGCGCCATGATCTCGATCAACGACACGGGGATCACGATCAGCAATGGCCAGGGAGCGACGATCGTCATGACCGGCCCCGCCGTATCGGTCAACGCGGGCGCTTTGGAGGTGATCTGAATGCCGGGATTTCTTCTTCATCAGGGGGCGACCGTTATGTGCAGCCACGGCGGCCAGGCGATGCCGTCAGCGCCGAATCCGCGCGTGCTCGTAAGCGGCCAGCCCACCGCGCTGGTCCCGGCGCCGTGGCTGGTGGCGGGATGCCCGCTCGTGCCCCCGCCGCTGCCGCCGTGTGTAACGGCGCAGTGGGTCGTGGGCACTTTACGAGTGACATCCGGCGGGCAGCCGCTGGTGATTCAGAGCGGGTCGTCGATTTGTACGCCGACGGGCACTCCGCTGATACCGGCTGCATCGCAAACGCGCGTCACGGCCGAGTGAGTATATATGTACCTCACGTATCCATACCGCTTCGATAACGGCGCGACCGCACAGACGGACCTGAGCGGCCACATCCGCGACATGATCGAGCAGATCGTGCTGACCTCCCCGGGTGAGCGCGTGAACCGGCCGACATTCGGCTGCGGAGTGGCGCAGCTTGTGTTCGCGCCCAACAGCGATGTGCTGGCGGCTGCGCAGCAGCAGACGATTCAGGCGGCCCTGCAGCAGTGGCTTTCGGATCTGATCCGCGTCCAAAACGTGGAAGTTGCGGCTCAGGACGCCACACTGCTGATCACGATCCGCTACACCATCGTGCAGACGCAGCAGCAGCAAACGCAGCAATTCGTCTACGGCGCTTCGTCATGATCTATTTCTGCTCACAACAGAATCGGCGTGCCCTGGTCCTGCAGCACCCCACATTGAACGGGATCGATTTTCTCGAAGTGTGCCAGACCGGCCCCGATTGCCACTGCGGCCGTCAGTTGCTGGTGACGCTGCTGAAAGACGCGCGAAATGCCACGCTCACGCCCGCGCAAATGAAAATCACGGGCGGCTCTGCGGCGGGCGGAAGCGGCGCGCCCCTGAAAATCCTTACCGTCGCGCCCGGCACG
>CAZXCO010000197.1:0-5151 GCA_964639095.1 uncultured Solibacteraceae bacterium | reverse complement strand
CGGCAATCAGCGGTGGGAACTCGCCGACGGCGCGACCCTCTACGATGTCACCCATCTCGGATGCCGCTCCGCACGCTACACGCCGGCGACGGCTAACAACTCGTGCTCGCCCGCGAACGTTCGGACCACGGGTTTTCCGGTGACTCCAGGGGCGGCCATGCCCGTCGTGAACGGCTGCCACAAGCAGGACTACGCGGTTCTCATCGTCGTTGGGCTGCCCGCCACTCACTGAGTGGCCGCACGCAGGGCGCGACCGCTCGCCACGTGACCACGCCGACACCGAACGCTACTTCTCCACCGACTGGCCGGAGCGCCTCAACAATGGGATGGCGCCCACGTGAAGTTGGCAAAAAACGCCCCTGCGGCCGCGAAAGCTCGTTCGGCTTGCCAATTCATGTCGTGAATGATAAGCGACGCTATCGTCAATCGTGCAACGGGCGGGCTCGACGCCGTTTCAAACGGGATCGCTCGCGGCCGAAATGCCGGGCTGGATCGACCGCCTCGGAATTCTGTTCGCGATCGAATTGCCCATCCGTACGATTCGCCGATTGATCATGCACGTAGAGGCTGGCGATGACTTCAAAAAGATCGCCAATGCGGCTCGTTCCTTCTTCAACAAGCTCCGAAAAACCCAGCACGTCGATGTAGAGGAGGTACCGCGAACTATCTGCTGTCATAAAGAGCGTTTACCTCTTCTCAACAACGGCCGTCTCCGAGCGTAGCAGGACGGTTTGAATCAGAGGATTCCCTGCCATGACGTCAGCCCTCGACGGTTCAACGAAAACGGTCGAAGGCCGTTGAAGCAAACGTCCTTTATCATTCACCGCCCGATTGTGAGCGTAACCGTCGTTTTGCCTGGCCGCAGTTGAGTCTTGTACCAGTGGCGCGTGATACGGCCGAGGCTGGTGAACACTGGGCGACTACTCGCGATCTACATTGCCGATAGGGCTGATCCTGAGCCACGGCTCCCATTTTCCGGTAAGTGGACACACCGGGCACGATCGGAAGCGCGAAAGGGGCGATCTGGAACTTCGGCGAGTTCGGGTTCCTGGCAAACTCGCCACATGGCGACCAGCAAGCGTCAACTGAATGCCAATGAATGCGTTCAAGCGTCGGCCGCCTGCGTTTGCCATCCGCGTCACCTACTGCTTTGTGCTCGATTTCGTGATCGCGCCGGTGGTGCGGAGGCTGGAACGCTCAGACCGAATTCTGAAGGTTCTGGGCGCGGCGACCCGAAGACGCGCCCGCAGCAGTGTCGCTCGAAACCCTTTTCGCGATTACACTCCCGGCGAGCAGGACGTTTTCGTGATGACTTACCCCAAGAGCGGGCAAAACTGGATGCTGCAGATCGTATGCCAGCTCATTTATCACGGAAAGGGCGAATTCGATCATATTCACTCAGTTGGCCCTGGCCGGACGTAGTGCTGGCCACCCGCACGTGGCGAAATTACGCGATTCCTCTCCGGCTGGCGACAGCATGGCGAACCGCCCCGGAACGCAAGCGTCTCATCAAGACGCATCTCAACTGGGAACTGCTTCCGTATTCGAACGAGGCCCGCTACATTGCGGTTATTCGCGACCCGAAGGACGTGTTCGTATCGTTCTATTTCTTTGCAGGGAATAACCTCCTGGGCCGCGCCATGCCCTCAGTAAGTGCCGGAACGTGTCAACAAGAGTGAGACAGGTGGAGGAATAGTTTAAGGAGTATTTTCCTTGTTGGAAGATGGCGGATTGATCCAGACAGCTTCGGGCAAGGAAGGATGTTGCGGCGCCCGGCGGACGAACCGTTCAGGATGGATTTTAAAGGCGGCATCGAGAACGGCCTGTCGTTTCGCGATCAACTGGGCAGCCTGACCGTAATGGACTGTGGCTGGTGTGAGCAACTGCAGCCCGGAATGATGATGCTGGTGGTTATACCAGGGGAAGAAGTCCTGACAGAAACGGCGCGCATCCTGGATGGAACCGAAGCGGTCCGGGTATTCCGGCCGGTATTTCATGGTTTTGAAGTGGGCTTCAGAGAACGGATTGTCGTCGGAGACGTGGGGGCGGCTGTGGGTCTTTACGACGCCGAGATCGGCAAGCAGCAGGGCAAGTGATTTCGATGTCATCGAAGAACCGCGATCCGCGTGAATCGTCAGCTGGCCGGGAACGATGTTCTGCTTTTCGCACGAGTTCTCGATGAGTTGCCTGGCCAGACCGGCAGTTTCGCGATAAGAGATCATCCAGCCTGTGACGTAGCGGCTGAAGACATCGAGGATCACATACAGGTAGTAAAAGCTCCACTTCACCGGGCCGCGAAGTTTGGTGATGTCCCAACTCCAGAGCTGATTGGGTCCGCTGGCCAGTAGTTCCGGCTTCTTGTAAGGCGGGTGAATAAGCTGATCGCGGCGTTCGCGATTTTCGCCTTCGGCATCCAGCAACCGGTACATGGTGCGGATCGAGCAGTGATACCCGCCATCGTCCAGTAGCGAAGCATAGACCTGTGCGGGAGAACAGTCCTGAAAACGCTCTTCGTGAAGGCAGGCCAGCACCGCCGATTTCTCTTCGTCTTTCAAGCGGCGCGCCGAAAGCCGCCGCGCCCCCACAGGCGGCGGAGAAAGCCGGCGCCGGCGGCGCCGGTAAACCCCCGATCTGGGAATGGAAAGACTTCGGCAGGCGCGGTTCACGCCAACCACGGAACTGAGTTCTTCCGCCGCGGTCATCAGGAGTTCTCGCTGTCTGGAACCGGGGGCAGCGGGCGACCCAGCAGCATGGCCACTTTTTTTTGAACGTCGATGATGAGTTCCGCCTTGCGCAGTTCTTCCTGCAGGCGTTGATTCTGGCGGCGCAGCTTTTCGTTCTCGCCGGTCAAGGGGTTGCGCTTCGGTTCCGGTCCGCGTTTCCGTGAAAACGCGCCGTCCACGGCCGCATCGCGCTCCTTCCGCCAACTCGTCAACGTGGAGGAATAAATTCCCTCGCGCCGCAGTATCTCGCCAATGTTACCGGTACCGGCCGCCGCCTCAACTTCGGCGAGAATCTTCTTCTTATAAGGCGCGCTGAAACTGCGCCGCTTCGCCTTCGGAGTTACTTCCGGGTCCGGAGATTCCGCCGCTGTCATCCCAGCCTTCTGACCTTCGCTCATGATTCATTTCCTTCTCGCCCTGCTCTCTATTCTGAGCCGCTGGAAATGTCTCACTGATATTGGCACGAAGGGAGTGCCATATACCGCGCTTTTCTGAAAGGGGAGAGCCTCATGGGCTCCTGGGCAGTCAATGCTGCCGGGTATTGGGCGCAGCGCCGCAGACGGAATGTGCTGGTGGTGTCATTTGCATCGATGAAATGAGACCTCGAAGCGACCGTGCGGCGTGTGGCGGAGTTTCTCGCAATACGGGTTTCCGATGAAGTCATTCGGGAAGTCTGCCGGAAGTCTTCGCTCGACTACATGAAATCCATCGACGAACGCTTCGCCCCTTTTCAGGGTGCTCCCTGGCGCAGCAAAACGTTTATGATGCGCGCCGGGGAACAGGGCGCCTCGTCGGTTATTCTGACTCCCCAACAACAAAGTGAAATGGACGCCGTTTTCACCGCCGAATTGCAGAGCCCTGGCTCCGATCTTCCTTACGACGAAATCTGCGGATACACAACGGCAGAATAGACAGCGACTCGTTGAAGCCGCTACTGGCCGCCTTCGGTTCTCCGTGAGTGCTTTTGCCTCTTGACGATATGACACTCGACTGGCGGCGTCGCGTTTGCTGACTTCGAGTGGATCGTCAGAAACCGGGAAACTGGCTGGTGACCGACGTAAAGCCCGCGCTCCCAAATTCCCGTTTGCGCGTCGGCCGCCCAGAACCCTTTCGATGAGTGACCTGGCGATTATGCGCTCATTCAGAACAAATCGGGGATCGTCACCACGGAAATGTCCCATAAGCTCGAACAAAAAACGCTACGGTAATCGCAGCTGTGATGCAGAATGTGCAGGTACGAACTACTCCGGGCGAGGCGCGCCGCCCGATCCGTGCGCCAACATAACCTCCGATCGCCGCAGAGGCAAGCATTGCGAGGGTCTCGGGCCAATGAACTACGTTGGCCGCAATGAAAATGATCACCGCCGTGACATTGGCGGCGCTGACGAGCAGCGTGCGAGGCGCGCTCATGCTCTTGAGATCGCGACTGTCCAGCAGACTCCAGACGGCTATCATCATGATGCCTACGGCTCCTCTGAAATACCCCCCATACACCCCCAGCAGAAACTGAACAGGGAGAATCGGCCCTGAACGGATTCGCCAGCGTCCGCACAACCATTTGCCAAGCCTGCTTCCGCAGTTCAAGGCAAGTGTGGCGATCAATAGAAGCCAGGGGAGGACAAAATTGAAGAGGGTAGAACTCGTCCTCAGGAGCAAAAGTGCGCCAATCACTCCACCCGCAACGGTCGTCATCAGAAGGAATCGGAGCCGAACGGAGCCCACAGGTCCGAGCCCATCGCGATAAGCCCAGGCGCTGACCACTCCGCCGGGAAACAGGGCTACGGTGTCTGAAGCGTTCGCCTGAACCGAAGGGATGCCGGCTGCGATCAACGCCGGCAAGCTGACGAATGAACCCCCTCCAGCCAGGGCATTCATCGTGCCCGCCAGAAATCCGCATATGCTGATGGGCAAATAGCCACTCATAATAAAATGTTAGGTGCGTGGAGGTGCCTGGACAATCTGGCATTTCCAAAGCTATAGTTCGGAATATCCAAAGCCTATGCTCTCTCGCTTTGATCTCACCGACCTGCGGCTTTTTCTCACGGTTGTGGAACACGGAAGCCTGACACGAGGTCCCAAGCGATGCACCTTGCGTTGGCGTCTGCCAGCGAACGCATTTCGGGAATGGAATCCGTGCTGGGTGCTCCGCTGTTGGAACGGACGCGGCGGGGCGTACATCCAACCGCGGCCGGCGAGACCCTGGTCCGCCATGCCCGGCTGATCCTGCGACAGACAGAGCAGATGTATGGCGAACTGCACAGCTATGCCGCAGGGGGAACGCCCGACATTTCGTTGAAAGTAGCGGCTCTCGAATAACTCACTTTACGACGCCTTTCTGCGTGTGACAACTTCCTTCCGGGATGGCTTCAGAGTTTCCAGCACACGAATGAAGGCCGGAATCTGCTTATGGCCTCGGACGCGGCGAAAC
>CAZXCO010000196.1:0-2860 GCA_964639095.1 uncultured Solibacteraceae bacterium | reverse complement strand
GTTCCGGCGGTCGCGGGGACGCTCGAATACCGGCCGGAGCAAGGGCGGGCCTCCACCACCATCGGGGTGCTGCACACGTACGTTCCCCATGAGACCACCGCGTGGCGCTACACCATTGACTCCATTGGAAAATATTTCGAGCAGGTCAATCTGCATCCGGATCAGCGGCCGGACCGCAAGGCGTTCGGGGCGTACCTTGACAGCGTCGCGCTTCTGGGCCAAAGAACGGCCGAACTGCACATCGCGCTTGCCCACGATACGCTGGACGCCCGTTTCGCGCCTGAGCCCTACACCGATCCCTATCGCCTCGGGATGTATCACAGCCTGCTCAACCTGCTGACCCGCGCTCTGGACGAACTGCGGAGGCGAGCTCTGGATGCCCGGCAGCCGCGGGAGCTGCGGGCGGTGCTGGCGGCGGTCGAGGATGTGTCGCAGCGGTTGCGCTATCTGCGGAGCAACCGAATTGAAGCCATGCGGATTCGCATCCATGGCTGTTACCAGCTGCGCCAGTTGCTCTTCACCGGGCGCGATTTCATCGTTACCGATTGCGAGGGCGACCAGCGAACGCACTTTGCCGAACGCCGAAAGAAACGCTCGCCTTTGCACGATATTGCGACGATGCTGCTCTCTTTGCGGCGGGCTGCAGTGACTGCGCGCACCGGCGGCGTTCCCGGCGTGGTGGCGAGCCCCGAAAACGCCGATTTCCTCGATCGCTGGGGAGAATTCTGGTATGCCCACGTCAGCAAGGTGTTTCTCGATGCCTATCGCGAGGCGATTACCCCCTCGGGTCTGACGCCGAAAAGCGAACAATATGACCGGACTCTCGAAATTCTAGTCACGGAAGCGGCCCTGGCGAGCATCGAAGGAAGCGCTTCGCAGGACTGGATTGTCGCGGAACTCCGGTTTATTCTGGATCCGCGTGCGGCAAATCCCGCCGCCATCCCTCAACCGGCTCCGGCCCCGCCAGCCGGGCTGGTGAAAACCGGTCCCGCGAGTTCCGGTCCGGTCGTTCACGTATGAAAACAGCTCTGTACGCTGGATGTGTAAAGCCGCGCACCCGACCGGGTCAGGTGCGGTAAGGATGAGCACGGCGAGTTGTTGCCCTTGTATGCCGCGCCAAAGTAGCATCGGCTAAAGATGGTGCAGAGTCCCACTGAAAACTCCGGCGGTCAGGTTGTTGCCGCCGATCACTACACAGTAGCCCGGCGGAGCTATCTGACCAAAGCGATCGGTATACTGGCGCGAATTCGCGATTATTCCAGGGAACTGGGTCTCTTTACCGGCCTGCGATGGTATTTCGCGAAGATTGTGACGCGGCTTCCGCTGGGCATTTCCCGCCGCGTGAACGTCAAGCCCCCGGGGCTCGCACATCCGGTGGCCGTACGGATGTATCCGAGCAGCGACGATTTCGTTTTCGACCAGTTGTTTGTCGACCATGAGTATGCGCCGGTGTGCCGCCGGCTGAAGGACGTGAAAGTCATTCTGGATTTCGGCGCCAATACCGGTCTTGCCAGCGCGATTTTCGCCAGCCGCTTTCCCTCCGCCAGAATACTTGCGGTGGAGCCGGACCCCGGCAATTACAAAGTGTGCCTGCAGAATCTCGCCCCTTATGGCAACCGCATCAAAGTGGTTTTGGGCGCGGTGTGGGGAAGGACTGCGCGTCTGGCCCTCAAGCGCGGGAATCAATGCGACGGGCGCGAATGGGCCACGCAGGTCTCCGAAGCGGAGCAGGGAAGCGAGCCCGAGGTGCAGGCCTGGGACGTGCCGAGCCTGCTCGACATGATCTCGGCGGGCGAGGCAGACCTGATCAAAATGGACATCGAGGGCAGCGAAGCCGAGGTATTCGCGGAGAATCCTGGCCGCTGGCTCACGAGAGTCCGGAATCTCTGCGTCGAACTGCACGACGATCGCTGCCGCGAAATTTTCTTCCGCGCCGTCTCCGGTTTCGATTATGAAACCGAGGAGCATGGCGAGTACACTTTCTGCTTCGGCCTGCGGCCCGCGATGCGTTGAGCGCGTCGCGGGTTGAGAGCTTGCCTGGATCTCTGCTTCGCGGGACTTTGCGCACGGCCAGTGGATAATAGGGCGTGCTGCCGGAGTTCTCCACTTCCTGATGGCCCGGGTCGCTGTGATCGGAGGCGGGCTTGCGGGCCTTGCCTCGGCCGTTGCCCTTGCCGGCGCGGGATTCGAAATCGATCTCTACGAAGCTCGCGGTTTTCTCGGAGGCCGTGCGACTTCGTGGCCGGCGGCGGGCGAAGACTGGGAAATGGTGGACAACTGCCAGCACGTTCTTCTGCGCTGCTGCGTCAATCTTCTGGATCTCTATCGCCGCCTCGGGGTCAGCGGCAAAATCCGCTTCCATCGCGAATTCCACTTCATCGAACCGGGGGGCCGCACATCAACGCTGAAGCGCGGCATGCTTCCGGCGCCCGCGCATTTTTCCGGTTCGTTCCTGAAGCTCAAATTCCTGAGCCTCGCGGACAAGATTGCCATTGCGCGCGCGGTCCGGTCCATTCCGCGGGAACGCTGCAGGCGTACCGACCTCGATGCGATCACGATGCTCGACTGGCTGCGCGAGAAGCGCCAGACCGGGAACGCGATCGAGCGCTACTGGCGCCAGGTTCTGGTAAGCGCTGTCAACGAAGAACTGGACCGCATGGCTGCCGCGCATGGTTTCCAGGTGTTCTGGCTGGGAATGATCGCGCGCGCGGATGCTTATGAGATGGGCATTCCTGAGGTCCCGTTGCGTGAACTGTATGACGAGCGGTCGCTCGCACGCGCGGGTTCCATCCGCATTCACCATCGCGCTCCTGTGACGGCGATCGAGAGCGCCGAAGGGGCCATCAGCGCCATCCGCGCT
>CAZXCO010000195.1:0-2437 GCA_964639095.1 uncultured Solibacteraceae bacterium | reverse complement strand
CGGCCCCTGTGCGATTACCTGCTTCACGCCTTCCACCGTTGTCACTTCGGTGTAGGGCTTGAAATTCTGAATCGCGCCCTGGGATACATAGATCAGGCCGGCGATGATCGAAATCGGCAACAGCACGTACACCGTTGCACGTGTTACATCGACCCAGAAATTGCCAACCGTCTTTTTTTCCGTTCGGGCGAACCCGCGAATCAGCGCCACTGCCACCGCGATACCAGCGGCGGCTGAAGCGAAGTTCTGGACTGCGAGAGCCGCCATCTGCACGAGGTAGCTCATCGTGGCTTCGCCTGAGTATGCCTGCCAGTTGGTGTTTGTCACGAAGCTGGTCGCCGTGTTGAATGCCAGATCGGGAGGCACCTGGCTCACGCCGAAGTGCGCCGGATTCAAAGGCAGGAATCCTTGTAGTCGCTGGAGAAGGTAGGTGAGGAGGAAGCCGAAAATGCTGAAGCTCAGCAGCGCTGCCGTATATGTCGTCCAGCGCTGCTCTACGTCTTCCTTGATCCCTGCCGCCTTGTAGGTAAGGACCTCCAGCCAGCGCAATACAGGGTGCAGGAATGTTCGTTGTCCTTCGAACACGCGCGCCATGAACGCTCCGAGTGGCTTCGCCGTTAGCAGGATCAGCGCGAAGAAGATCGCAATTTGCAAAATACCGATGCTGGTCATAACAGCTCCTTCAGAATTTCTCCGGTTTCAGAAGCGCGTAGATCAGGTAAACAAACAGGCCCACTGAGGCAATTCCTGCGATAACGTAGTCCATGATGTCTTCTCCCTAAAGCCCGCACAGGCCGCAGCCTCCATAGTGCGGGCGAACTTTTCAGAGCTTGTCGCAGGCCTTTGCGAAGCCCCAGCACAACACCAAAAACGCACACCCGATGGCGACATAGAAGAAATCGAGCATTCGGCTTTACTCCATTGGTTTGAAAATGACTTCGTGACCTGCGCGGCGAAGTTCGCGGGCGAGGACTTCGTCGGGAGTCGGCCACAACCAGCGTTTCCGGCCGCCGAGAACTACGATGGATCCCGGCTTGAGAACGGAAGTCAGCGTGTGGATCTTGTCCCGGCACAGATAGATATAAACACTCGTCTGGACTGGCGTCTGACTTGCGATCACGCGAAACCGCTTCTCGTTGAAGTCAACAAGCACGGGCGGCGTTTCCAGCGGCAAGGGATACGGCACCACTTGCGGAACCAAAAGCATGATCCGGGCGCCGAGACTGCTGGCCAGAGCCCCGGCTTCTTTCAGCGCGGCGAGCGTCGACTCGACCGAGGTGAACACCACGGAGATGTTGAGCCCTCGGCCCGCTTTCTCAAGTCCCGGGCGGACCGGCAATCCGGTAGAGGGCGCCAGGATTTTCTGAATCGCCAGTGACATGTCGTTCCGCCCTCCCACGTCCAGAGCATATTCGGGACGGCCTGAAGAAGTCATGGAGAAGCCATGAAGAAGTTGTGAAAACGAGCTAAATCGTTGAGCATGCTGGCGATTCGGTTCACTCGGGCCGGACCTGCGGTCAGCCGGAATGCCGTCTCTGGCCGCAAGGCTCCGATCTGTATCCGTCTGGAAAGGCATGCTGTCTTGCATTGCTCAGTGCAACGCCCTGGCCCATCGACGCGTAACCACCCTTCACCTCCGGAGCAGGTGTAACTCCTGGATACAAGCGACTTGGCCGCACGACGGCTGCTGTATAACGATTCGCGCGCCTGAGCGAAGGCACGCATCTGAGCGACTATGCTTTGCGCAGCCGGTGATCCTCACCGTTCGCAAGTGCCCTTTCATCTTTTCTTCATGGGATTTGTATGACTTCTTCAGGCCCGTCGGGCTATCTTCGAGCCGAGGTCTATTTAGTGTCATGATGAAAGTTGAGGCCGTGATTCATCCGTTCAGGCTTGACGAGGTCAAGGCCGGGTTGGAAAGCGTGGACTGCGAAAACATCACCGTTGGCGAAGTCTTTCTCAAGGGCGGCCGCAACGCTGTTCCCTTTCATTACCGCGGGTGTGAGTACCAGGCTGACATCCCCGGAGTGAAGGTGGAGATGGTGCTCTCTGCTGACCACGTGGATGACGTTGTTGATGTTCTATCCCGGGCGGCATGTACCGGAACGGGTGGTGATGATGGCACGATCCTGGTCTACGAGGTGTCGGAAGCGATCCGTATTCGCGGCGGCCGGCGCGTTGAGTTTTCGCTGCCGTAGCGATCGGCAGAAAGGGGTTCAGTGGTGAGGCGAAGACGCTCCCTTCGCTCCATACTGGCCGGGGGCGGCTATGAGGCTTGCGGTCTTTTGAGGCAGAACTCACCATCACCGGCGATTCGCCTCGGCGATGCCGATTGCGACGACTTTATGAAGGCTCGGGTGTTCCGTTGAATCGGTACCCCACCCAGGGCTCGGTGGTGATGTACTGAGGACGGTCCGGGTTCGGTTCGATCTTTTTG
>CAZXCO010000194.1:0-14594 GCA_964639095.1 uncultured Solibacteraceae bacterium | reverse complement strand
GGGAATTGAAAATAGCGCGGATCCACCGAAGCCCGCGCGCGTTCCCGCCACAGTTCCTCGCCGAGATCCCTCCGCCACTCGCCGTAGTTGTACACCCACTCCGCCAGATACTGCTCGCGCGACAACGACCCGAGCAGAAAGTGGTGCAGCACTGCATCGTGCAGCACCGCGATTCCGGGAGTTTCCAGCGCGCGGGCGTAAATCTGTTGGTGCAGGCGGTTGTTGCCGAGATGATAAAGATGAACGTCCGCTTCCTTCGCGCCGCTTTCCACGCGGCAGAGGCGCTCGAGCGCGGGCTTCAGCCTCCCGGCATAATCCGTAACGCCGCTGTGCGAACCTGGAGGCGGCGCGTGAAACCCCACTTTCATGGCGTTGCAATCAGGCTTTTTTGCGGCGCCCGAAAAGCGCCGTTCCGATCCGGACCCAGGTCGCCCCTTCCTCGATCGCGACCTCCATGTCGTTCGACATGCCCATCGAGAGCTCGGGAACAGACAGCCGGCCGGCGATCTCCCGCAGCCTGGCGAAACAGGGCCGCGCCGTCTCCGCATCTTCCGACCAGGGCGGCACCGTCATCAATCCGGTCAGCCGGAGATGACGCGACGACCGGACAGCTTCCACGACCGCCGGCAGTTCCTCGGGAAGGACTCCTGATTTCGTCTCCTCCCCGGAGAGCTTGACCTCGATCATGACGTCGAGGGCAACGCCTTCCGCATCCAGCCGCCTTGCCAGCTTCGCGGAATCGACGGAGTCGATGGCCGAGAACAGTTGAACCGCTTTTTTCGTCTTGTTAGATTGAAGATGCCCGATCAGATGGAACCTGGCGCCTGTGAGATCGGCCACCGCCGGGGCCTTGCGCTCCATTTCCTGCACGTAGTTTTCGCCGAAATCCCGCAGCCCGAGCGCGTACCCGTCGCGAATGGCCTCGGGCCCGAACATCTTGGTGACGGCAAGCAGCCGGACAGACGCGGGATCACGGTGCGCGCGGGCGCAGGCGGCTTCGATTCTCTCGCGCACCCGGGCGAGCCGGGCGGCGAGGGAGTCCGGCTGTTGTGGATCGGGGACGTCCAAAACCTGATGATAATAGAAGCCGAACCGTTACAATCCGGTTGCAACTCCGGCCGGTAACTTTTACTTGCCCCGGCCGTCATTCCGAAGGACACTGAAGTTTTGCGCCCCGATCTCCCGAGCCTGGGGGAAAGAGGTGGTTTCACCTGAAGCGAGGAAATCGAAAAGTTGGAAAAAAACGGCCGCAAAGGCGCCCTGATTCTGGAGCCGACAGACCGCTGGTCGTCGCTGGACGCGAGCGAGCTATTCGATGTCGCGAGCTGGGGTAAAGGATATTTCTCCGTCAATGAAGCGGGGCATGTCGTTGTTCATCCCGAGAAGGACCCCGCCCGATCCATCGACCTGAAAAAACTCATCGACACGCTGGTGCTTCGCGGCATCTCGCTGCCGATCCTGATCCGCTTCGCCGGGATCCTGAAGCACCGGCTGCAGGAACTCCACGACGCGTTCGACGTCGCTATTCGTGAGCACAAGTACAACGGCAACTACTGCTGCGTCTACCCGATCAAAGTGAATCAGCAGCGGCAGGTCGTGGAAGAGGTTCTGGAGTTCGGCAAGCCTTTTCGTTTCGGAATGGAGGCTGGCTCCAAGCCCGAGCTGCTTGCGGTGATGGCGCTCTGCGATAACGATACGCCCATCATCTGCAACGGTTTCAAAGACGACGAGTACATCGAGATGGCCATGCTCGCCCAGAAGATCGGGCGGCAGATTATTCCGGTGGTCGAGAAATACACCGAGCTCGGGTTGATTCAGAAGTATTCGGAGAAGATCGGCGTCCGGCCCATGATCGGGATGCGGGCCAAGCTCGCCAGCCGCGGTTCGGGGCGCTGGAAGTCCTCGGGCGGCTATCGCTCGAAATTCGGCCTGAGCACCACCGAGGTGATGCGGGCGTTGCAGGAGTTGCGGACCTGGGGCATGGAAGACTGCCTCAAGCTGCTTCATTTCCATCTCGGCAGCCAGATCACCAACATCCGCCAGGTGAAGGGCGCTGTCACCGAAGCCGCACGGATTTACGCGGAACTGTGGCGCGCCGGCGCCACCGGGCTGAAATTCATGGACGTGGGCGGAGGCCTCGGCGTCGATTACGACGGTTCACAAACCGATTTCGAATCGAGCGTCAACTACACCCTGCAGGAATACGCCAACGACGTCGTCTACCACATCCAGAACGTTTGCGACGAATCCAATGTTCCGCATCCGGCGATCGTCACGGAGAGCGGGCGCGCGATCGCCGCGTATCACAGTGTGCTCGTGTTCAATGTTCTGGGCGTCTCCGGTCTGGGGGAAGAAGATGTGCCGCAGGAACTGCCGGGCGATCCCGAACAGCCGCTGATCGACCTGCAGGAGACGTTTCGCTCCGTCAACTCCCGCAACCTTCTCGAGGCCTATCACGATGCCCAGCAGGCGCTGGACTCGGCCCTGAACCTGTTCAGCCTCGGTTACCTCCCGCTCGAACAGCGCTGTATCGCGGAAAATCTGTTCTGGGCCATCGGCCGCAAGATCCAGAAGATGTCGCGCGAACTCGAGTTCTTCCCGGAAGAGCTCGAGGGGCTGGACGCCATGCTCTCCGACACCTACTTCTGCAATTTTTCGCTGTTTCAGAGCATGCCCGACAGTTGGGCCATCAAGCAGCTCTTCCCCATCATGCCGATTCACCGGCTGAACGAGAAACCGGTGCGTCACGCCGTGCTGGGGGACATCACCTGCGATTCCGACGGCAAGGTCGATCAGTTCATCGACCGGCGCGACGTGAAGCGGACGCTGCCTCTCCACGATTTCAACGGCGAGGATTATTACATCGGCGCTTTTCTGGTGGGCGCCTACCAGGAGATCCTGGGCGATCTGCACAATCTCTTCGGCGATACCAATGCCGTGCACGTGCGGTTAAGCCCATCGGGAGAAACCATTCTCGATGAAGTGGTGAAGGGGGATACGGTTCGCGAAGTCCTGAACTACGTTCAGTTCAAGGCCGACAACATGGTGGCGCGCCTGCGCCGCAGCGTGGAAGCCGCGGTCCGCGAGGGCCGTCTGACTTACGAGGAATCCGGACGCCTTCTGCGCTTCTATGAAGACGGGCTGCACGGCTACACGTACCTCGAAGATCCACACGAGCGGTAGCGCCTCCCCGCAGGACTGTCCTCGCGGTACACTGAGCGCTTGAAACTCCAGGACGCAGGCAGCGCCGGCAGCTTTCGGGCAGTTCTCGAGCGCGGCGACATTCTGTTCTTCCCCGACGGGGGATTCGAAATACCGGAAGCGGTGCGCACGGCGCTGATGGGCGCCACGCAGGACGCGCGGAGCTTTCACAAGAACATCGCCTACAAGCCGAATCTCGACAAGGTGTCGGGCCTCGTGGACCGCGCCGAGTCCGAAAGGGTTCGGGCGGCCATGCGCGAATACTCCCGATCGGCTCTCGATTTCATCGGCCGCATCCTGCCCGAATACGCGCGCGCCTGCAAGGTCGATTACGCCAGCTTTCGCTCGATCGAAGAGAAGGGAAGAGAATTACCTCTGACCAAGCGAAACGATCTGCTGCACGTTGACGCGTTTCCCACCCGGCCTGTCTTCGGCGATCTCATCCTCCGCTGTTTCACCAACGTGAATCCGGTGCAGTCGCGCGAGTGGGTGACCTCGGATCCCTTTGCGACGCTCGCCCCCGCGGAAGCGGAGAAAGCAGGTCTCAAGCGGTTCGCGACCGCGGCCGGATCGCCCCTGCGGAATGCCGGCCGCGGAATCGTAAAAACCCTCTCCCACACCGGAATCCCCGTGGTCGACCGCTCACCCTACGACGCCTTCATGCTGCACTTCCACGACTGGCTCAAGGGAAATCGGGAGTATCAGGAGAATTGCCCGCACTACCGGTTCGACCTTCCTCCCGGCTCGACCTGGCTTGTCTTTACCGACGTGGTTCCTCACGCCGTTCTGGCCGGCCGGCTGGCACTGGAGCAGACCGTGATCGTCTCGCGAAAGACCCTCGAAAACCCGGAGCTGGCCCCTTCGGCCATTCTGGAAAGAATGGCCGGGCGCACGCTGACGCAGTAGCGCTAGTGCCGGAAGTGGCGCACGCCGGTGAATACCATGGCGACGCCCAGTCCGTCGGCCGCATCGATCACTTTCTGGTCGTTCACGGATCCGCCGGGCTGAATGAAAGCCGTGGCGCCGTGTTTGGCGGCCTGCTCCAGCCCATCGGGGAAGGGGAAGTAAGCGTCGGACGCCACGACGCTCCCCTCAAGCGGGAGGTGCGCTTTCATGGCTCCGAGGTTGACCGAATCCACGCGGCTCATCTGCCCGGCTCCGACAGCCACTGTCTGGCCCGGCCGGGCGTAGACGATGGCATTCGATTTCACATGCTTGACGACTTTCCAGCCGAACTCGAGCGCGGTCCACTCGTCGGGGGTTGGCGCGCGGCGGGTTTTGACCTCGCATGCGGCCCGGTCGAACGCGGCCCGGTCAGCGGTCTGGGCGAGGTATCCGCCGCTGATGCTCCGGACGGCCAGACGGTCGCCGGCCGCGGCCACCCGCACGAGCCGGATGTTCTTTTTCGCCTGCAGAATCCCCAGGGCGCCTTCTGAGAACCCCGGAGCCGCGATGGCCTCGACGAACAGCTTCGCCAGTTCTCCTGCCGTTTCTTCGTCAACTTCGCGATTGAAGCCGATCACGGCGCCGAAGGCCGAGACCGGGTCGCATTCCAGCGCCTTCCGGTAAGCCTCGGCGAGCGACGCCTGCTCCGCGCACCCGGCCGGATTCGTGTGCTTGATGATTGCCGCCGCGGGCCCTGTGAATTCGCTCGCCAGCTCCCAGCACGCGTCGAGATCCACCAGATTGTTGTAGGAAAGTTCCTTGCCGTGAAGCTGCTCAGCGCCGGCGACTCCGGCAGCGCCCGAGGCGTAGAGGGCCGCCTGCTGGTGCGGGTTTTCACCGTAGCGCAGGGAGACCCGGCGGGGAACCCGGATGTCGAGAAACGCCGGGAGGGCTTCGGAAGCCTTGCCTACCTCCGCGAGCCGCGCGCTGATGGCGCGATCATAATCGGCAGTGACCTGGAATGCCTGCTTTGCCAGCTTCCACTTCGTTTCACGGGAAAGCCGGCCGGCGGAGCGCAGTTCGTCGAGCACCGGGCCATAGTCGGCGGGCGACGTCACGACCGCGACATCCTGCCAGTTCTTCGCGGCCGAGCGGATCATCGTGGGGCCGCCGATATCGATATTCTCGATGAGATCTTCGAGCCCCGCATCCGCGCGCGCCGCAACTTTTTCGAACTGGTAGAGATTCACGACCACCATGTCGATCGGCTCGATTTCATGCTCCCGGAGGGAGGCTTCGTGTTGCGCATTGCCGCGCACCGCGAGGATGGCGCCTGTAATCTTCGGATGCATGGTCTTGACACGGCCGTCGAGCATTTCCGGGAACCCCGTAACTTCGCTGACGTCGCGCACGGGAATGCCATTTTCGCGCAGAAGGCGTGCGGTCCCGCCTGTGGAGACGATCGCGGCTCCGAGTTCAGCCAGACCGCGGGCGAAACCGGACACACCTGTTTTGTCGGTGACGCTGATAAGAACACGCATGGGGAATCACCAGCGTAGCAGGCCGGGCGCTCCGGCTGTTTGCCGGTGAGGCTATTTCTTCAACGCTTCCAGCAGTGCCGGCACGACCTCGAAAAGATCGCCGACGATACCGTACTCGGCGACCTCGAAGATGGGCGCCTCCGGGTCCTTGTTGATCGCGACGATCGTCTTCGACCCTTTCATCCCCACCAGATGCTGGATCGCACCGGAGATGCCGACGGCAAGGTAAAGCTTCGGCGCCACGGTCTGGCCCGAGCTTCCCACCTGGCGCTCCATTGGCAGCCAGCCGTTATCGCAGATGGGCCGCGATGCCGCGAGTTCGGCTCCCAGCGCATCGGCGAGCTTCTGGACCAGCGGAATATTCTCCGCCTCCCGGATGCCGCGCCCGACCGAGACGATGATCTGGGCCGCTCCCAGATCGACCGCACGCTGCGATTCCCGGAACGGTTCCTGCGGCCGGGTGCGAATCTGCTCCGGCTTGAGGTCTGGCGTACTCTTCTCGACGGGCGCCGAGCCGGCCGCGACGTTGTCCGCGCGGAATGCACCCGCCTGAATGGAAAAGAAACACGGGCCGTCGCCTTCGAAGCGGACATCGGCGTTGATCTTCCCCTGGAACAACTGGCGCACCAGCACAAGAGACCCGTTTTCCACGCGATGCGCGATCACATCGCTGACCAGAACGCGATTGAAGGCGGTAGCCAGCTTCGGCGCGAAGTCCCGGGCCTGGTATGTGTGGGGGAAAAGAACGTACTGCGGTCTGTGCGCCTCGATCAGCTGCCGCAGAACCGCGGCCCACGCATCGGGCGTGTACTGCGCGAGCAGGTCATGATCGATCGCGTGGATCTTCTCCAGCTTGTAACCCGCGAGCGTGCGGGCGGCCGGCTCCACGCCGCTGCCAGGAACCGCGGCAGAGACCGGCAGGTTCAGTTCTCCGCCGATCTGCTGGGCGGCTGCGACGCCTTCGAGCGCCGACTTGTGCAGCGTGCCGCCATGCTGCTCGAGAACCGCCAGAATTCCGCTCATAGGACCCGCGCCTCAAACCGCAGTTTCTCGATTAGTTTCGCCGCGGCTTCCTGCGGCGGCCCATCGAAGATCTGAGTATGGCTGGTTTTCTCCGGCAAATAGATCCGATCGACATGGATCGCGGGTGCATCCGCCCCGGCGAGCGACGCGGCGGCGACTTTCCGGATCTCCCTGGTTTTGGCCCTTTTGATGCCCATCAGAGTCGCATAACGCAGCTTCGTTGCGCCCGACTGGATCGTAAGCAGAGCCGGCAGCGGCATTTCCACCCTCTGAAACCAGCCGTCTTCCAACTCGCGCTTGACCAGAATGCCGTTTCCGGCGGGCTCGATGCTCATCACGATGGTGGCGTGCGGCAGGCCTATAACTTCGGCCAGAATGACGCCCGTCTGGCCGTAGCCGAGGTCGTCCGACTGCAGTCCCGTGAGAATGAGATCCGGCTTCTCGGATTCCAGCGCCTTCGCCATCATCCGGGCGAGCGCGAGCGGGTCCGTTCCCGCCGTGTTGTCGGTCTCGATCTGTATGGCGCGGTCCGCGCCCTTGGCCAGAGCCTCGCGGATCGTCTGCGCGGCCGTTTCCGGTCCTGCGCACAGCACAACGACTTCGCCGCTCAGCTTCTCCCGGAGCTGTAGTCCCGCTTCGAGTGCGTAGGCGTCGGGCTCGTTGATTTCCCAGGTCAGATCCGCGTCTTCGATCCACGTGCCGGACGAATTCACCTTCAGCCGGCTGTCCCGAGAGGGCACCTGCTTGATGGCGACGACGATCTTCATGCCGTTTACTCCGTAAAGCGCTTGAAAATCAAAGCCCCGTTCGTTCCGCCGAAACCGAAGGAGTTGCTGAGCGCATACTCCATTTTCATCGCGCGCGGCTCGTTGGGCACGTAATCCAGATCACAGGCGGGATCGGGATTCTCGTAATTAATGGTCGGCGGGGCGACCTGATGGCGCAGCGCGCAGACCACGATGCCGGCTTCGAGCCCGCCGGCTCCGCCGAGCAGATGGCCCGTCATCGATTTCGTGGAACTGACCGCCAGCTTTTTCGCGTGGTCCCCGAACGCGCGCTTCATGGCGATTGTCTCGGCCCGATCGCCCACCGGCGTCGAGGTGCCGTGGGCGTTGATGTAATCGATCTGTTCGGGCACGATTCCCGCGTCCCGAAGCGCATTCCGCATGACGCGGTCGGCGCCTTCGCCGTCTTCCGGGGGCGAGGTGAGGTGGTATGCGTCGCCGCTCATTCCATAGCCGACAATCTCGGCCAGAATCGGAGCGTTCCGCTTCTTCGCAAACTCCAGTTCCTCGAGAATCAAAACGCCTGCGCCTTCTCCGACCACGAATCCGTCCCGGTCGCGATCGAAAGGCCGCGATGCCTGTGCCGGATTGCTGTTGTTCTGGGAAAGCGCCCGCATGGCCGCGAATCCACCGACTCCAAGCGGCGTGATGCAGGCCTCCGTGCCGCCGCAGATCATTGCATCCGCATCGCCGCGCTGGATGATTTTGAATGAATCGCCGACCGAGTGGGCGCTCGTCGTGCAGGCTGTTGCGGTCGCCGAGTTCGGTCCTTTTGCACCCGTGCGAATCGAAATATATCCGGAAGCGAGATTGATGATGGTCGCCGGAATGAAGAAGGGCGAGATGCGCCGCGGCCCGTGTTCCAGCAGGTTCTTGTATTCGCGTTCGATGACTTCGAACCCGCCGATCCCGCTGCCGACGTAGACGCCGACGCCCTCCGCGTTCTCTTCCGTGATGGTGAGGCCGGAGCCG
Organism: uncultured Solibacteraceae bacterium; assembly: GCA_964639095.1. Taxonomy (GTDB): domain Bacteria; phylum Acidobacteriota; class Terriglobia; order Bryobacterales; family Bryobacteraceae; genus BOG-234. Next base: position 6,187 of record CAZXCO010000194.1, on the reverse strand, counting down.
GAAAGAGCGTCCTGCGTGGCCGCGATACCCATCTGGATAAAGCGGCCCATTTTCTTGATTTCCTTCTTTTCGATGAAGCGCGACGGATCGAAATGTTTGATCTCGCCCGCAATCTGGCTGTTGAAAGCAGACGCGTCGAAGGATTCGATACGCGAGATGCCGCTGCGGCACTCGAGCAGGGCCTTCCACGTCTGTTCCGTGGTTTCGCCAATTGCGGTCAGGAGACCGACACCGGTCACTACAACTCTGCGGGGAATAAGCGTTCTCCTTTAGCGCAGCCTGGTTCCAGGCCGAACCGGCGGGCGATCAGCCGGCCGGGAAAGCGCACGTTCGAGTCTTCCACCCAAGGCCGTCGATCCGCATATACCCTTGGATGCTCTCATGCTTCCACAGGTGACAATCGCCCCGGGCCGTCGTTTCCCGAACAGAGGCTATTTCTTCTTGGCCTCGATGTAAGTGACGGCGTCTCCGACAGTGCCGATCTTCTCGGCGTCTTCGTCCGGAATCTCGAGCTCGAAGGCCTCTTCGAACGCCATAACCAACTCAACGATATCCAGTGAATCGGCGCCGAGATCATCGACGAACGAAGCCTTGTTATCCACCTGGCTCTCGTCTACGCCGAGTTGTTCGACAATGATCTGCTTGACCTTCTGCTCTACGGGCGATGCCATACTTCCTCCACTATAACTTGGCGATTGAAATCGGGACGCAATTTCCGTGCGGGCGCCATCCGGCCCTGGAGTTTGTTCGAGAAGCTTCCAAAGCCGATGCGCAAAGCTCTGATTTTACACCAGACGCTTCGCGGAATGCGAAATCGTGCAAAGATCATTACATCGCTTCTCAACTTCCTGTCGTTCTGGTCTCCACGCGCAATCCCCTGAATATCGGCGCGGCCGCACGCGCCATGGCGAATTTCGGGTTCGAGGATCTGCGGGTGGTGAATCCCTATGAGGCCGCCTTCCGTGAGGCTGTTTCGGCCGTGGGCGGCGCCCATGTGCTGCAATCCGCCCGCGTGTTCCGGACGGTCGCGGAGGCGGTGGAAGACTGCTCGCTGGTGGTCGGCACCACGGCCGCCCAGCGCCGCGAGCTGCAGCAGCCGATTGAACGCATCGAAACGGCGGCGGAGAGTATTCGCGGGCACGCCGGCCGTGTTGCGCTGCTGTTCGGTTCCGAGAAATTCGGCCTCTCGAACGACGACCTGAGCTACTGTCACACGCTGCTGCGCATCCCCACCACGCCCCGCACGCCATCGATGAATCTGGGGCAGGCCGTGGCCGTTTGTCTTTACGAACTGAGCCGCGATGCGTCCCCGAAACCGCGCCCTTTGCGCGCCGATGCGGTCGCGGGCGCCGATGCCGAGCAGTTGACGAAGATGCTGCTCGAGGTGCTCCGGAAGTCCGGCTACACAAACCGGATCACGGCCATTTCCACGGAGCAGAAGATACGCCGCTGGATGCGGCGTATGCGGCTGGCCCGGCACGATGTGCCGCTGATGCTCGGCATTCTGCGCCAGGTGCTCTGGAAAATCGAACGGGATTGATTGGAAATGGCCGGTATAAGTCCTGCGGAAGAAATCCTCGAGGCCTCGCGGCACGCAGCCGGTTCACGCGGTGTTTCGGCGGAACGCGGCGCAGATCCCAACGCGGCGAGCCGGGGTCCCTTTTTACAGATCGCGCTTTGCGGTCGCCGCCCCGGATGTGCCATGTCCGGCTGACGGCGAGGAAAGCGCGGCCAGGAAAGCGTAGCCAGGAAAGCATAGCCAGGAAAAGATCGCGCTGGACGCCCCGCGCGAGCAACAGGTCGAAGCTGCGACGATGACCGTGGAACTCGTGGACCTGCTGATCGCCGCCGGAGCGGACGTCAACGGACGCCGGAAGGACGCGTCACCGCGCTTCCGTGCGCCGCTCACCGGGGTCATCCGGCAGAGCCCATTTGCGGTGATCGAAACGCTGCTGCGACACGGCGCCGATCCGGAAATCCGGGGCTGCGAGGGAGGTGGACCGCATGCCGGGCGAACCGCAGCCGATCTCGCCCTTGCCCAGGGTCAGATCGCGGCGGCCGCCCGGCTCGGCGGCTGAATCGGATTAGTCTTTGCTGAGCCGCTTGTAGTATTCAGCGACCGCTTCGGCATATCCAGGAGGCGTATTGCGCGGGCTCGTGCTGCGCACGCTTCCGTCGTTCGCCGACAGTTTACGCCGCAGAACCAGCTCCAGCTCGTCGATTTCCGACAGGGCCTGCGCACCGATCACCGCTCCCAGCTGCGAGTCGTTGTTCATGTGCCGCGGATCCAGTTCCTGCGCCCGCCGCACCAGGTCCTGATATTCGCGGCTCAGGTCCTTGTCGTCGGCGATGGAACCGCGCAGACGGCCGATGTCGCGCATCAGCTCGTTATACGCCTGCTCGGGCGTCACGTTCGGCGGCAGTTCGCCCATTCGCGGATCGCCGCCGAAATCGGTGGCGCCGAAAGGCCGGTCGCCGTAGGTTCCCGCAGAGCCGGTGCGCGGCGAGGTGTTCACGCCGTAGCCGCCGCCGTAGGGCGTCACGGAGCCGCCCCGCGGACCGAGCCCACCGCGCTGGCCGCCCGCCGCCTGCTGTTGGCCGCCGTTCTGGCCCTGGCCCTGCTGCTGGCCACCCTGTTGCCCGCCGGGCTGCTGGCCGCCCTGCTGCTGGCCTCCCTGATTCCCGGCGCGCTGCTGCTGGCCGTTCTGCCCGGGCTGGTTGCCATTCTGATTTCCGTTCGGTTGGTTGCCGTTCGGTTGATTGCCGTTCCGGCCCCGCTGGCCCTGGGCACGGCTGAGCTGCTCCATTTCGCGGCGAATCTGTTCCGCCCGATTGAGAGCCTGCTGCATGGCGATCTGGCTCTTGTCGTCTCCGGCTCCAGCGTTGGCCTGCGCTGACGCGGAGTCCGCTTCCGCCTTCTTCAACTGGTTTTTCAGCTCATTGAGCGCCTGAGTGACCGGAGCCTCACGCATGACGGCATACTGCCCGAGGCCGCGCCGCAGCGCTTCCTGCGTGAACTGCATCCGCGTGGCGATCTCAGCCTGCTGGCTCTTGCCCATGGCGTCGCGCAGGTCTTTCGAAACGCCCGGCTGGGTACCCGCGACGTCCCGGGCTGCCTGCTGCATCTGCTTTTCGAGCTGGTTATAAGCGTCCAGCATTCTCTGCCGCTCATCGGCCATCTGCTGGGCGGTCTGCTGGTTGCCCTGTCCCTCGCCGAAATTACGCCGCAGCCGCTGCTCGAAATCCTGTTGCTGCCCGGCCAGTTGCTCGGCCTTGTTTGCAAGGTCGCCGATCTCCGAGCCATCCTGCTGCTTGCGCAGGGACTGCAGGGTCTGACCCGCCTGCCGCAGGCGCTCGGCTGCTTTCTGGGCTTCCGTCTGAGCCTGGTTGCCCGACTGCTGCCCTTGCTGGCCCGGCTGACGCGCCGACGCCGCATTCCCCATGCTCTGCTCCGCCTGCGCCAGATCTTTGATGGCCCGCTCCAGTTGCTCCGCCATCGCCCGATTCAGGCCGGCCTGCTGTTGCTGGCCCCGCTGGCTGCCTTGCTGCCCGCGCGCCGATTGCTGCCCTCCCTGGCTGCCGCTGCTGCTTGACGACTGGCCCTGCTGGCCCTGACTCTGCTGGCCCTGCTGGCCCTGCTGGCCCTGATCGCCGCGCTGCAACGACTCCATCTGCCGCTTCAGCTCTTCGGCCTGGCGCCGCAGCATCTCCTGCTCGTAGCGCTGCTGCGCCAGTTGCTGCGGATTATTCTGCTGCTGCTCGGCAAGCTGCTGCTGGCGGCGCGCCAGCTCTTCCAGTTTCTTCAGCGCTTCGTCGACCTGCTGCTGCTTTTGTTCGGCCGCCGAACCGGCGTTGGTCTCGTACTGATTCTTGTCCTTGTCCAGTTCAAGGTCGAAGAGGTTCGCGAGATCGCGCCCGGCGCCGCCGCCTCCCCCTCCGCCGCCGCCGTTGCGGCTGACCTGAACCTGAATCTGCCGGAACGTGGATTCGGCGCGCAGAAGATGCTGCAGCGCCTGCTGCTCGGGCGTCATGGCGTCCTTGAAAGAGAGCGTTTTGAGCTTGTCGGCCGCCGGCGTCATCGCCGCCACTGCGGCCTCCATTTCCTTCACGAACTGCTCGAAGCCGGCCCCGCTGCCATCCAGTTGCCGCGCCTTGGTGCGGTTGGCGAGCGACTGCGCCTGATCCCGCAGCTTCGACTGAACTTCAGAAAGATACTTGCCGTTTTCCGCCGCGGCCGCTTTGGCCTTTGCATCGCCGTTGACCTGGTTGAATGTCGCGGCGATAATTTCCTTCTCGCGCTCGGAGATCTGCTGCTCCTGGTCGGCGCCGCCGCCACCACCGCCGCCTCCGCCCTGGCCCTGCGAATACTCGAACTCGAACGGCACGGCCTGGACGAAGTACATATCCGTTTTGGACGAGTTCTTCCCGTCGCGCGCGGTGGCGTAGAGGCTGACGATGTCGCCCGGTACGGCCTTGAAATCTTCCATGGAAAGCGTGGTCGAGCCGTCCGCCTGCTTCGCGCCCTTCTGCTTCAGCATCGAGACGACCTTCTCGGGCGCCCCGTTCACCGAGTAGTGCAGATCCAGCGCCTGCAGCGGGAATTCGTCCTCGCCCGTTACCGTGACGCCGACTTCCTCGATGGGGCTGACCTTGGCGTCCCGCGCGGGTTTCGTGATCCGCACAGTCGGGGCCCCGGCCCGCTTCGCTTCGATGAAGTAATCGTCGGTCAGGCGCACCACCTCGCCATGATCCAGCACGGCGAGATGGTACATGCCGTCCTTCTGGATCGGAATGTCCGCTGTGGTGACGTCGCCTTTCGACGCGTCGAGCTGCATCGGTTTCCCTTCGTCAAAGGCAATCTGGCCGTTGGCCAGTGGTTTGTCGGTCTGAATCTCGAGATGCGCAACGGTGCCTTCGACGGCCCGCAGGTCGCCGCCCGGATCTTCGGTCGCTGTCGCCATTCCGGTCCACGACGGATAGTTGTAAGTGACCCGGATATTCTTCACCGCCGGCAGATCGATCGTGTGCAGCTTGTAAACGGCTGATTTGATTCCACCCGCTTCCACGTAATACTGGGCGTCTTCAGCGACGCGCACCAGCAGAAAGGCGAAACCGGGGCCCGAGTTCTGTGGCTGCATCGGCGCTTCTTCCCATTTGGAGGAGCTCGCGTACTGCACATACACGTTGGCGCGCGAAGCCGAGAAGCCGCTCAGACTCGCCGTGATCATCTGATCCGCCCGGCGCCGGATGGTTTTCGATCCCGGCTGCACGGAAATGCTGTAGAAAGGCTTGACCAGCCCATCCTTCGAATAGCTGCCCCACAGGAGCGCGGTTCCATAACCGAATACTCCCGGCCCCCAGAACATGAGATAGACCAGAACGCTGGCGGCCGCGGCGCCCAGAGAAGCAAAACGGATGAAGCGGGCGCGGTCGATGACCTTTTCGGGCTCGGCATCGCGCGCGATGACCAGCGCGTCCTCGGCAAGAAGGGGCAGGAACGGGTCTGTGGCGTTATCCCGCGAGCGTTCCGTAAACGTCAGCAGGCGCTGGTCAAAGCCCGGATGCCGGGACTCCACTTCCTGGGCCGCGCGCCGGCGATTCATCCGCAGCAGCGGGACCACAAGGCCAACCGCGACTGCGGCTCCGACACCAAGGAACAGCACAAACCGTCCGAGGATCAGGCTGGAAGGCGAAAACGCCAGGAGAATCAGAGTCCCGACAATCGCCACGGTCAGGATAAGCGCGGCTCCGACAACTGCCGCCGCACCGCGAGTCCACGCGAACAGGCGAAGCCGCCGCTCCAGCCGGTCCATGTATTGCGCAAGGCTTTCAAGTGGATTCATGCCGTTTCTTCTCCGCCACTATTCGATCACACTGTTTCGCCGGTCTTCCTTTTATTCTGATCCTTAATCCGTGGCTGCCATCTGCCGGTTTCCCAGTACCGATTCCGCGATCGCCAGAAGCGCCAGAAGCGCCAGCACGTAAGGCCATAATTCCGCCCTGTTGTCGCGCTGATTCGCCAGCGCACTGGCCGACCGGCTTTCCCGGTTCGATCCAGAGGCTATCCCCGTATTTTTCCACAAATCCAGAGTCTCCGCTGGAGCCAGAGTGAAGTCGGATTCGCGCCGGTCCGGATTCACCGAGGCCAGTTCCTCGCGTCCGTTCGCCCGCCGGATATCGAAGAAAC
>CAZXCO010000193.1:0-8184 GCA_964639095.1 uncultured Solibacteraceae bacterium | reverse complement strand
ATTGACACTTCAGGCGCCGCGGTCCCCGACGCCAGTATTGTCGTCCGGAACACCGGTACCGCGGTTGCACAAACGGTGAAAAGTGACGGGCAGGGACGATACAGCGTTCCGGATCTGCCCATCGGCAACTACGAGATTCAGGCCTCGAAGACGGGATTTCAAACCGTCCTTCGCCGCGGGGTGACTCTGACCGTGGGAAGCGCGCCCGTAGTCGACCTGCAACTCGCAATCGGCCAGGCCGAGCAGACGGTCAATGTTTCCGGCTCCGTTTCGGAGGTGGAGACCACGACGGCGGCGGTATCTTCGCTCGTGGGCCAGGCGCAAATGCGCGACCTGCCGCTGAACGGGCGCAACTTCGAGCAGTTGATTCTGCTGGCTCCCGGTGCTGTGACATATCCGGCTGCGGGAACGAGCGCTCTGATCGGCCGGTCCAGTCCCTATTCCATATCGGGAGCGAGACCGGAAGGCTATGGAATCCTGCTTGACGGTGAGGATATGCAGAACTGGTGGCAGCGCGGATCCGGCGCTGCAGTTACAGGCACCTCGCTTGGCATCGAGGCGATCGCCGAGTTTCAGACTCTGACCAATACATACAGCGCGCAGTTCGGCGGGAATGGCGGCGTCATCAACGCCGTCAGCAAGTCGGGGACAAACGACTTCCACGGCTCTGCTTACGATTTTCTGCGGAACAGCGCCATGGATGCCCGGAGTTTCTTCGATCAGAAGTCACCCCCGCCGTTCCGCAAGAACCAGTACGGCGGGAGCATCGGCGGCCCCATCAAACGCGACAAGCTTTTTTTCTTCGGCAATTACGAAGGCGTCCGCCAGTTGCTCGGCACGAGTACCCCGGTCTTTGTCCCTTCGGCGAGCGTGCGCGCGACCGCTGTTCCCAGCGTGCAGCCCATTCTGGCTCTTTACCCGCTGCCGACCACCGACCTTGGGAACGGCACCGGAACGATTACGGAAGTGGGCAACCAGATTGCGCATGAAGACTATTTCCTCGGCCGGCTCGATTACTCGATTTCAGACCGGGACTCCTTCTTTGCAAGATTCGTCTACGACAAAGGGACTTTGAATAATCCTTCAGCCATTCCGCTCTGGCCCGTGTTCGACGATTCCACGAACTATTTCTCCACCATGAGCGAAAGGCACATCTTTTCCCCCACTCTGCTCAACCAGATCACGATTTCGTTTTCGCGACCTACCTCCGGCGAAACCGAACCGGAGACGACCCCCGCTCTGCAGCTTTTCCCCGGCAGGTATGACGCTTCCATCAGCGTGCCCGGCCTTACCGGCATCGGCGCCAGCATCGTCACGCCGTTTCAATTCGTGCAGAACAAGTTCACCGAGGCCGACAATGTCATCTGGACCAAAGGCAGCCACACCATCAGCACCGGTTTGAGCTTCCGAAGGCAGCAGATGAATGGGCTTGTGGACACTTACTGGAACGGCCAGTACACTTTCACCAGCCTCAATAACTTCCTGGCGGGCATCCCGTTCCAATTTACGGGCGCGCCGGAGGGCTACACCTACGCGCATCGTGACTTCCGGGATATCGCCATCAACACCTATATTCAGGACGACTGGAAAGTCTCGCGCCGGCTGACTGTGAATCTCGGCCTCCGATACGAATGGCAGTCCAATCCCGTCGCGCTGCACAACGTTCTGAATAATGTTCTGGATCCTCCGTACGGAACCGGCTACACGAATGTTTCGCATGCCTGGGTGAATAATCCGAGCAATAAGAATTTCGATCCACGGGTCGGGCTCGCGTGGGATGTTTTCGGGAACCACAAAACCTCGATTCGCAGCGGCTTTGCCATCATGCACGACCCGCTGACGACCTACACGTTCTTTGCCGGATATGACGGGACGCTTCCGTTTCTCACGGTCAACCAGTCCATCTGCAGCCTCCCCGGCTGCAGTTATCCTGCGTTCCCGACACCCTTCGCCGGATTTACCGGCTTGTCGTCCTATCTTCCCAGCCTGACGAACGGCACCGATGACCAGATCGACACGACGCCTTATCAGATCCAGTGGAACCTGAACGTGGAGCAGTCGCTCGGTCCGGATACGGTTCTCACGGTCGGATATGTCGGATCGCGCGGCGTCCATCTGCTCGCCTACCACGACTTCAATCCGCCCGCTGCGGTGCCCGACAGTTCCGGCGTTCTGCATTTCGCATCGGCGGACGGCGTTCAGAACCCGCGCATCAATCAGAACTTTGGCTCACTCGATCTTTACGACACGACCAGCTATTCGAGATACAACGCTCTGCAGGTCAGTCTCAAACACAACCTGAGCCACGATTTTGTGGGGCAATTGTCGTACACATATTCCCATTGCATCGACAACGGTCCGCCGGGCGGGGGACTCGGCGGCAATAACGCTGCCAGCGCCGTTGAAAATCCCTACGATCTGAAGACCGACACCGGCAACTGCGGCTTCGATATCCGGCATAACCTGAGCGTCAACGGGGCCTATGCGCTGCCGTTCCACCGCAACCGACTGGTCTCGGGCTGGCAGATCACCGGAATCGAGAGTTGGCACACCGGCGTTCCCTTCACGATTGTCGATGGTTTCGATCGCGCGCTGCTGCGGAACAACTTCGATCAGGAGCGGCCCAACTATATCGCGGGTTGCGACATCACGGCCGGACAAAGCATCGCGCACTGGTATAACCCCGGATGTTTTTCGCTGCAGCCCGCGGGCACGCTGGGAAATCTGGGCAGAAACGTGGGGCGTGCCCCCGGATATGTGGATACCGATTTCGCCGTTCTGAAAGAGACGCTGGTGCGGGAAATGATCCGCGTTCAGTTCCGCGCGGAGCTGTTCAATATTTTCAACCACCCGAATTTCGGCATCCCGAGTCTCTCGGTGTTCAGCAGTTCGGGTGCGCCTCTCAGCAACGCCGGCGCCATTACCAGCATTGTCGGTACGGCGCGGCAGATTCAGTTTGCTTTGAAAGTGCTCTTTTAGGAGCAGCGCGGCCGGGTTCATCCTGATTCGGCGTTCGGCAACCGGACGACGCCGGCGGAATGCCTTCCAATGCGCTTGCCTGCGCGACGATGGGCAGCCTGGGGCCCGAACTGCGAAAGAAGATTACCCTGCGCAAGACCTCTGACGGCGCCTGGGGTTCTCTGGTTCGGCATCGGCAGGTCCAGCCTTCGTCGCAGCTCATTCGCGTCGACGCTCGCATCGAGGTAGACAAGTCCGGCGATCTTGTCGGGGTGCCGGCTGCCAACGGAGCTGAGTTCCTCGCCCGCGATGGAATGCCCGGCTAAAACCGGCCGCTCCAACTCGAGTGCGTCGATACACGCCGCTTTTCCTAGTGGATTTGTATTAGTGCGTGCGCCCGCGATCTGCCGCTAACATGAGCTAATCGTGATGCGCTCCCGGTTTGCCGAGTTCCTGAAGATTCCCGCCGGCATGGTTGAGCTTGGACTGACCGCACTGGATGCGGGCGCGAAAACCATGCGCAGCGGGCTGGACGCATTGACCGGCCCCCCCGCGCGCCGCTCCGATCCGCACTCGCCACCCGTTCACGGCCCGCAGGACCTGGATACGGCGCTCGCGGACTTCGTCAACCAGATGGTCCGCATCGGGTGGGTGGCCCTTCCCGAAGGCGTTCCACTGAAACAACTGGCTGGCGACCTGCTCAACTCGGCCCGCCGCGCTTTCGGCTTCCTCGATTTCAAGGACCCTCGCACGCTCGCGCTGCCGCTCGAACTGCCTCTTTCCGCCACGGGCATCGCCGCCGAGACCTTTCTGCGCATGGTGGCGATCTATTCGGCCGTGGGGCCGAAGCGGCTGCCCGCCTTTCTGAACGACGCGGCTGAGGTCTTCGTCGAGACAGCGGTATTCGTGGGGCTCGAATACAAAGAGATCATCGCGCGCTACCGGGAACACCTCAACGAAAAGCCCCACGACACCCGGACCAGACTCGAACTCGGCCGCATGTATGTCAAATGCGGGCTTTATGACGATGCCGTCCGGGAACTGAGCATAGCGGCTGAAGATCCCGCCATGCGGGCGCGCGCAAAACACGAATCCGCGCTGGCGCACTTCCGCGCCGGGAGGTTCGCCGAGGCGGTGGATGACGGAGTCGCCGCGATGGCCGCCGACCCCGGCCACGAGCGCGCGCGGGCGGCGATGTGGCTGGCGTCCCGGTCGCTGGGCGGATACCCCGCGCATGTCCCCGAGGCGTTCCGCATGGAATTGAAGGCGGGCTATGAGCCCGCGCGGGTCCGTTTCGAGAACATTGCCGCAAAGATCGGCCTGGACAAAATCTCGGCGGGCCGCGGCACCGCGATCTTCGATTACAACAACGACGGGCTGCTCGATATCGTGGTCACCGCCGCGCACGCCGGCTGCACGCTCTACCGGAACAATGGCGACGGCACATTCACCGACGTCACAGTCGGATCCGGTCTGGACCAGTGCATCAACGGCTTCGTCATTATCGCCGGCGATTACGACAACGACGGGTTTCAGGATCTGTTCGTCACCCGGCTCGGCTTTTATTACGGTGAATGCTCGCTTTATCACAACAACGGCGACGGCACGTTTACGGATGTGACCGAAAAAGCCGGCGTGCGGAGTTGGGGCCCCTCCTATACCGCCTCGTGGGTGGATTACGACTGCGACGGATGGCTCGATCTCTTCATCGGCTACAACCTCGGGGGCATGTTCGACCGCCGCTGCCAGAACAGGCTTTTCCATAACAATGGCGACGGTACGTTCACCGATGTGACCGAGCAATCGCGGCTTGCGAACGTATACACGACCATCGGCTCCTGCTGGGGCGATTACAACGATGACGGTTATCCCGATCTGTTCCTGTCGAGCGGTATCGGGCGCCCGCAGCTTTTCCGCAACAACGGCAACGGCACGTTCACCGATGTCAGCGCCGCCGCCGGGTTGACCCATTATGTGGTCGGAACGACCTGCGGCTTCATCGATTACAACAACGATGGGCTGCTGGACATCGTGCAATACAGCTGGTCAGACCACGAAGACGTGATTCACACGATGAAAACCGGGCATGGTCCCGAGGACGGGGCGCCGCTTGTGATCTACCACAACAACGGCGACGGCACGTTCACGCCAAAAACGCGCGAATTGGGGCTCGACGGCTGCTGGGGGACCATGAGCGGCAGCTTCGGCGACGTGAACAACGACGGGTATATCGACCTGCTGCTGGGCAATGGCAGCCCGCGCATGGAGCGGCTCGAGCCCTTCGTTCTGCTGGAGAACAGCGGCGGATCCTTCCGGAACACGACGTTCAGCGCCGGGCTGCCGTTTTACGGCAAAAGCCATGGCACCAACTGCGGAGACCTTTTCGGCGACGGGCGCATGTCGATCCTGATCGCGGCCGGCGGAGCCTATCCCGGAGATCTGCTGCAGACCGCGGTGCACTGTCCGAGAGAGCGGCCGGGAAATTACCTGAACGTGCGGCTTCGCGGAGTCACGAGCAATCGCGACGGGAATGGCGCCCGGATCATGCTCTTCAGCGGAAAGATGCGCCAGATCCGCGAAGTCACGAACGGATCGAGCTTCGGCTGCCCTCCGCTGGAGCAGCACTTCGGGCTGGGTGAGGCGGCTGCCGTCGATGCGATCGAGATCCGCTGGCCGGGCGGTCACGTGCAGCGGGTGGAAGACCCTCCGGTCAACGACACGATCTGCATTACGGAAGGGCAGGCGGACTGGGAGCGGGCGTATCCGGCGCGAAACGGCGCAGCCCTGGGCGACTCCGGCGCTTGATCAGATCGCGTTGTCCTGCTGCCAGGCCGCAAAGACTTTGGCGCTTCCTTCCATCAGCGCCTGATGGACCCGGCAGTGCTGCGTCGACATCTGCAGATCCATGAAGTCATGGAAGGGCTGCGACTTGTAGAGGCCGAAAGTGACGGTTTCGAGAAAATCGGAAGTTCCGTAGAGAGGGTCAGGAACGAATTTCCCGAAGTCGAAAACCTTTTTCGTGCGGGCGCCGGCGACGAAATCCATGTCGCAGCGGACTTCATTGTTGTTCCGCAGCAGGAAAGAAAAAGTCTTGACGGCCCAGTCGAATTTGCCCGGTCCGAACCCGAAATAGTTGGGAATCGGGGCGTAATCGATGAACGGGTAGCCGATGGCCACCTCCAGCTTGTAACCCGGCCTCGGATTCTCCACGATGTGGATGAAATCCGGATGCTGGACAACGGCCACGGCCTCGCTGAGGATCTTCTTGACCGGTCCCAGCATCACGACAAAGTCGTGGAGATAAATGGTGAAAAGCGACCAGCGGTATTTGGGCCCGAGCAGGTTCCAGTCGAGCACCTCGGTCAGCTTGTCGTCCGGATACCGGCCGTAACGCCCGTCGGCAGTGCAATACAGCATCTGTTTGATGGTGAATCCGCCGGGATCGCCATCGTCGTATGTCCACCGGGCCGTATTCAGGAACCGGCGCAGCACGAAGTCCTTCAACACCTGCTCGGGATTGGGGCGGGTGATGCGGCCGAACTCCACTTCCTGACGGGCGCCGAGGGCGCTTAAGGTCCTTCCGCTGATCTGCACGTCGGCCAGGTAGCCGTAGGCCCGGTTCACCAGATTGTAATCCCGGTTGAGATTCAGCAGATGCTCTTCGATTTTCCGGTTGGGATCGCGGGTCCAGCGCTCCAGTTGCAGGCCGTCAATCAGCGCCGCCTCTGTCTTTTCCACCAAAGAGCGGTCAAATGCCGAAAAATCCCTTGGCATCGCCAGAAGCCCGGCAGGTTGCGGAGTGGCCATTTGGGTTGTGGAAGTCACTTTAGCGTTCCGGCGGGCCGGAAGTCAATGCTGCCATAAAGCACTTTTTTGGCCCGGAACCCTGCAGAGATTTCGCGTTTCCTCCGATACAACCTGTGGAGAAACCGTTTCCATGCCGCCGGAGGAGCCGTCCAATGCCCGAAGTTGAAGCAAACGCGGGGGTCGGACGTGCCTTCGTGCGCCGGGAAGTCCTGGCGAAGCGCCGGGAAGCGCTGCTGGAAGCGGCTCCGAGTCGCTCGCAAGCAAATCTGGAGATCCGCGTGCCAGCCCGCAACCGACACGAAGAGTACGAGAGAAACAGAGACGCCGCCGAGATCGCCGCACTGAAGGCGCGGCTTCAGAATCATGAGACCCTGCAGTCTCAGTGGAAGCTCGCCCAGGAGGAACTGGCGGTCCAGAAGCAGGCCAGAGTCACCGAGGCTGCGCGCATGGCCGACAGGGTCTCGCAGCTGGAAAGCGAAATCGAATCGGTTTCGGCCCGCTCCGGCCGGGCGCTGGCGAGTCTGTCCAAACAGCGGAGGCTCTGGCGCGTGGCGGCCGCACTGACGGGGCTTGCAGCCCTGGGCTTCCTTTTCATGGTTTTCTGGCCGCCCCGAAGAGCCGAGGCAGTGCTCACGAGCGCACAGACGCCGGGGCAGACGAGTGCCCCGTCCGCGGGCGTGTCAGACGCCGCCGGCACGGATCAACCGCGCCGGGAGCCGCCTCCGGGCTACGAGTTGCCGAATGACCCCGGCGTCGCAATGACAGAGGCGCTGACGCACCTGAGCGGCGCGCTCGGGATCGTCCATGGACTCAGCCCCGAAGAAGTCCTCCGGAAGGCGTCGTCCGGACACAACGGCTGTGTGCTGGTGTGGACCGGCGATGAGCCGTCGGTCGTGTTCGGAGAACAACCGCTCTCTTCGAATTCGCTCGCGCATACCCTGGAGAACTGCGCCGAAGCGGCGTTGCGAATGCGCTGAGCCCCATCTGATGCTGTAGTTCTTTCCGGGACCCCCACGTACTGAAATCAGGGTCTGCAGGAGTGGCGTCATGGGAGACTCGCCACGCCAATCGGCCATCTTCGTCGGGTTGCCAGTTGTTCCTCCGGGAGTTCTTTGCGCTCTCAGGTTCAGGATCTTCCCCGCATCGCTCAGGCGACCAGGCCCTCAGAACAGCCTGCCGGGGGCACTGCGCATCGATCACCATCGAGCAGGCCGCCATCTGGCAGACCTCCACGGTATGCCGTGGGGGAATGCTAAAATTCACATACTAATGTCGTGTTCCGGGCCGCCGCAATCGGCAGCAGCGGCGCCTGTCCAACGCCAATCTGGGTGAACGGAACCCGTGAATATCGCGATCGATGTCCGGCGCATTCGTGATTTCGGTGTCGGCACCTACATTCGCAATCTTCTGCAGGCCCTC
>CAZXCO010000192.1:0-6602 GCA_964639095.1 uncultured Solibacteraceae bacterium | reverse complement strand
GCCAGTCCTGGTGAGATCGCTTCCCCAGGAACATATTCCGGTTTTGCGAAAGAGGAATTGTCGCGCGTTTTACGCACAATTACCCGCAGGCGGGTAAAATGGTTCCCAGCCTGGATAACCTTTTATCCGCATATTCCGGGTACGTTTCAGGGCATGAACCAGCCAAAACCAGCCATTGGCGGCCCGCCGCCCGTTTACCGGCCCGCTCCAACGGTCCATTCCGCGCCACCGGTATTCCGGCCTCCGGCCACCGCCGTTGCACAACGGCATGCCGGCGCGCTTCCCGGCAACGCGCCGCCAGTATACAAGGCCGCACCGCCGTCCGCCGTTCCACCTCCGGTCTACCGGCCCAACGGACCCGTCGTGGCGCAACCCCGTCCTGCCGCTCCTCTCAATGACGCTCCACCCGTCTACAGACCTGTGGCGCAGCCTTGCCCCGTTCGGCAGGCGCCGCCGCCCGCGGTGTACCGGCCGGCGCCTGTTGGCCGGATCCACGCAGCCGTGGCACAACCGAAGGCAGTGCCGCTTTCCACTCCCCACCCTGCTTTTCACGCGATTCCCCGCCCGGCCCTGCCCCCCGCCGTTCCGCGGGGAGCAGCCGTACAGGCGAAGCTTCTCAGCGGCTACGGAATGAGGCGGCTCCGGAAGACATACACGTTTGAATGGCTTCAGGGAGAACTCAACACCATGGGCGCCTACGTCTTCCAGCTCAGAATGGAGATCGACCAGCAGTTCGGCGATGGCACGTGGGCCGCTTTCGTGGAAGCCCTTCAGAGAGAAGAGACCATTGAATCTTCGGAGCTTGAGGACCATTGCGTCGGCAGGGTCCTCCACTACAGCGCGCAGGCGCTGCGGAATGTGCGCCGCGAGCCACTGCCCGAGGACGGGCGTCCGCCTCAGATCATGGACTTCTCGCCCTCCTTCAATTTCACGTTTACGACGCACAATATCGAGAAATTCGGAGAATCCACAGACAAGGATCCGAAAACCGGGCAGATTGTCGAAGGCATGGACGTTCTCCTGCCCGACATCGCGACCTTTCAGGAGGTGACCAATCCTCAGTTGTTTCTGGAGAACGTCACGCCCCAACTTCCGGATTATCAGGGTCTGGAGGGCCCCTCTTACCAGTCGCATACTTACAAAGAAAGCTATCCGACGCTGTTCAACACCTCGACCGTCCACGATCCGCCGAGGCTCTTCTTTATCGACCCGAAGGGGAAGGAGCAGCCATATGAAAACAAGCTTTACTTCGGCAAAGAGGCGGCAAAGCGCCGCAAGATCAAGAACCTCAAACAGGCCCGGCCGACATCTTTCTGGGAATTCCGGCTCCCGGGCGGCCGCTACAACCTGCGGCCTGCCCGAAAAGGATTCACGGAAGAGCAGCGGGAGAATTACGAGAGCCTGCACGTCAATCTGAAGCACCGGCGGTATATGCCCTACCGGACAATCCGCTGGATCAACGTTCACACTTCACCCGGCAAGAGCACACCCACCATTCACCAGCAGGTGAACCAGATCCTCGAGCAGCAACGTCGCATGATGAAGAGGTTCCCGAATACCGGCAGCAGCGGAGACTTTTACATGCAGCGGGGATCGCGGCGCAACTTCAAGCGCCTCTCCGAAGGCGACGGCGAACTGAAACTGGTTCATCCCGGCGTCAATACGAATTTCAAGAAGGGCGAGGGGAAACAGATCGCCGATCATTTCCTTCTTCCCGAAAAATGGTCCAATTCCACCGCCTTCTCCATTGCCCCCTTCAAAACGCAGGGGACCGAAGACCTGACGATGAAGCTGGAGCGGGGCGAAAGTGAGAAGGAGCTGCAGAAGTGGGAAAACAGCGGAATCGATCATTCCCTGGTCTATGGATTTTCGAGTGTGTCCTCGGACCCGCAGGAGCAAATCATCTGGAACATCGTTCGCAGCTACATGCAGCAATGGCAGTATCGGACCAACAACTGCCTGATCCACGCCATTGCCGCGGGGAGCGGAGTTCAGTTAACCGAGGAACAAATCCGGCAGATTCGCGATGCGCTCAGGCAACAGGGCACGCCAGTGGGCGACTATATCGAAGCCAGCGATGAAAACATAACAATCATCATGCGCGGCCTCGGGATCTATGGAAACGTTCAGATCACGAACGTGGACAACGTGCACCACGCGGCCGCCCCTGTGTATGTTCCGGCATACCGGGGCGCGAGACAGGTGAACATCACGATCAACTATTCGCGCTATCACTTCTTCGCAACGCCGGGCCGGTGACCGGAGACGGCCGCGCCTGCTATTTCGCGTCGCGCCAGTTCACGCCCACGCCGACTTCCACCGTCAGCGGGACATCGAGTACACAGGCGCCCTCCATTTCCCGTTTGACGATCTGTTGCACGCTCTCGACTTCCTCTTCGGGAGCTTCCAGAACGAGTTCGTCGTGAACCTGAAGCAGCAGCCTCCCCTGGAAACCGGCCAGCGCCCGGTCGATCCGCACCATGGCGATCTTGATCAGATCGGCCGCCGTGCCCTGAATCGGTGAATTGACCGCCGTCCGCTCGGCAAAACCGCGCGCATTCGGATTGCGGCTGTTGATATCGGGAATCGGCCGTTCGCGGCCGAACAGTGTCCGCGCGGTCCCGGTTTCGCGCGTGCGCGCCACCGTCTCGTCGATGAAGCGTCTGACCCCGGAGTAGCGCTCGAAATAGGCCTTGATGTAAGCGTCCGCCTCTTTGCGCGAAATACCCAGATTCGCCGACAAACCGAAAGAGCTGATGCCGTAGACAATGCCGAAGTTCACGGCCTTCGCGTTATTGCGCGCCTCGCGCGTGACGAGCATCGGCGGCACTCCCATCACTTCCGCCGCCGTCCGCGTGTGGATGTCTTCTCCCCGGCGGAAGGCGTCGAGCAGGACCGGATCCTGCGACATATGCGCCAGCAGCCGCAGCTCGATCTGCGAGTAATCCGCCACAATGAGCTTCCACGCTTCGCAGGGAATAAAGGCCGCCCGGATCTCGCGTCCCAGCTCGGTCTTGATCGGGATGTTCTGCAGGTTCGGGTTCGACGAAGACAACCGGCCCGTCGCCGCGCCGGTCTGATTGAAGCTGGTGTGGATCCGGCCTGTCTCCGGATCGATCAGGGCAGGCAGCGCATCCACGTAGGTGCCCTTCAGCTTGGTCAGTTGCCGGAATTCGAGCACCTTGCGCACGATTTCGTGATCGGCCGCGAGAGCTTCCAGCACATCGACGGCGGTGGAGATCGTCTTGCCCTTCCCATAGCGCACCGGCGCCGGCAGACCCATATGTTCGAAGAGAATTTTGCCCAGTTGCTGCGGCGAGGCAATATTGAACTCGCGGCCCGCCAGCGAATGGATTTCCATCGTCAGCCGCGCAACGCCGGATTCCATCAGGGCCGAAAGCCGCGCCAACTCGCCAGTGTCGATCCGGACACCGGCGTGTTCCATCCGCGCCAGAACGCCTGCCAGGGGCACGTCGATTTCTTCGTAAAGCTTCCGGTAACCTCGGTGATCGACTTCCGGTTTCAGCCGCTCATTCAGCTCGTGCACGAAGCCCGCGCGCTCTTCGGCACGGGGCCCGGCACGCAGATCGAGGCGGCGCTCGACCATGGTTTCGAGCGAGCAGGCGCCGGGATCGGCATCCAGCAGAAAGGCATAGAGCGAGACATCGTCCCACGGGCCGCGGGCATGCATGCCGCGCTTCAGCAGAGCCAGGGTCAACGACTTCAGATCGCTCGTGGCCTTCGGCATGTCCGGATTTTCCAGCGCGGACTGCAGTTCGTTCAGACGCGACGCGGGCAGGCTGCGGGCCTCCGAGGGGCGGCAGGCAAGGCCGATTTCGTTCTGATCGGCCGAAAATGCCATGGCGAGCGGGCAACCCTGGGGAACGCTCGCGAGAAACGCAGCCACCGCTTCCGCCGTGGGCAGCGGAGCGAAATCCCGAGGGCGGGAATCTTCCGAAGGACCGAGTTCCTTCAGTTGCGAAAAGAATTCGAGCTCCTTATAGAGGGGCTTGAGGGCCTCGAGATCCGGCTCGCGCACGGCAAGCGCTTCCAGTTCAAAGGGAATCGGAACGTCGCAGTGGATGGTGGCAAGCTGCAGGCTCATCAGAATGCGTTCCCGGTTGTTCTGAAGGCTCTCGCGGGACATCTTCTTCGCCACCTCTCCCGCGCGGTCGAGCGCCTCGCGAACGGAGCCGAACTGGGCAAGCAGATCTCTGGCGCCCTTCTCACCGATTCCGGGAGCGCCGGGAATATTGTCCACCGCATCGCCCTTCAGCGCCAGCAGATCGGCCACCTGCCGCGGTTCGACTCCCATGAACTCCCGCACTTTGGCCGGATCGTACCAGGTGTCGTCCTTCGCCGGATTCAGCATGGAGACGCGATCGGTCACCAGTTGCAGCATGTCTTTGTCGCTCGAAACGATGACAACCTCGCAGCCGGCCTCGGCCCCTTTCCGGCTGAGCGTTCCAATAACGTCGTCGGCCTCATAGCCCGGATATTGAATGATCGGAATGCGCAGCGCGGTCAGAAGGCGCTCGATATAGGGGATTTGCGCGATCAGGTCGGGTGGTGTTTCGCTCCGGTTCGCCTTGTATTCAGCGAACACTTCGTCACGATGCGTTTTCCCCAGGCTCTCGAAGATCGCCGCCATATACCGCGGCGCGAAAGTCTTCGAAAGCTTCTTCAGCATGTTGTTGAAAATCAGGACCGCTTCGGTCGGCAGGCCGCTCGTGGTGCGCATCGGCGGCGCCTGCATTCTTGCACGTGCATGAAACGCACGGAAAATGAAGCCGTATGAATCGATAAGGAAGATGCGGGGGGCAGCCACTGCGGCCCATTGTAGCCTCTGTGCCCGCGCGGGTCGCCTGGCCTGGAGGAAAATCGCCGGCCCAGGGCCATTTTGTTATAACTTTGCCACAATCTGTGGCTATTCAGCCACGACCGAAGCTCCCCTTACTCATTGACCCTGAAAGATTTACGCAACTCCCACCTGCCAACCGGGTAGCATAAAGGAAAGAGATCGATGCGATTTGAAACGACCATCAACCGCCCGTTTGAAGTCTCGGGGGTGGGCCTCCACACCGGCGTTCCGGTGAATCTGCGAATGACCCCGGCCCCGGCGGGCACGGGAATCGTCTTCCGCCGTTCGGACCTCGAATATTTTTCGATTCCCGCCAGTTGGAGGCACGTGGCGCGGGTCAGCTACGCGACCAGCCTGATGCGTCAGGGCGTCCTGATCCAGACCACGGAACATCTGCTCAGTACCCTCTACAGTTTCGCAATCGACAACGCATACCTCGAAATCGACAACCTCGAAGTCCCGATCCTCGATGGAAGCGGCAAGCCTTTTGTGGATCTCCTGCGCGGGGTGGGGGTGCGGCCGTTGCGCCGCCAGCGAAAATATCTGCGGATCCGCCGGCCGGTGACGGTCGAAGACGGGCCCAAACGGATTTCCATTCTGCCCGACAACACATTCCGGCTGACCTGCGAAATCGACTTTCCGGCTCCGATCGGAAAACAATCCCTGGAAATGGAAGTGACACCCGAGCGATATGCGGCGGAGCTCTCTCCGGCGCGCACCTTCGGCTTCGAGCGTGAACTGGATCAGTTGCGCGAAATGGGCCTGATACGCGGCGCGACGCTCGACTCGGCCGTCTGCTTCACGGCCGAGGGCGTCATGAACCCTGGCGGGCTGCGTTTTCCCGACGAATGCTGCCGCCACAAGGCGCTGGATCTGATCGGCGACCTCGCGCTGATCGGCCGGCCGCTTCTGGGGCACGTCATCGCCGAACGCGCGGGCCACGCCATGCACACCGCCCTGGTGGCGAAGATCATGTCCGATCCATCGCTCTACGACATCGTGACCTTCGATCAACTGGCGGCGCGCGTAGCCGAGTCGCTGATTCCGGCCCGGTAGATGGCCCCATAAATGGCAAAGAAGCCCAAAAAGTTCAGCGCCCGCAAAGAGGTCCGGGCCATCGCACGCGAGCGCGTGGGACCGGTGAAGGCATCCAAAATCATCAAGTCCAAAGACGAGCGCAAACCCAGGCACAAAAAGAATCTGCTGGCGGGAGAATCCTGAGTCAGGCAGGAAGGCCGCCGCGGCTGGCTCACTGCTGACTGTCAGATTCAGCAAAACTGCGTTCCCGGCACAACGTATCGCCGCCTGGCTGGTGCTGTCGCGAGAACAAGGCCAATCCCGCAAGTGTTCTGAACTTCACACGCCTTCATCGCGGCGTTACTCCGGACGATTTAAAAGTTGTCTATAGCGCTGATCGAGTGCGTGTTCTGCTTCCATCCGGCGCGATTGACCAGGGAACGTTCGCGTGCTTGAAGAACCGGCCGCTCCAGATCTGAACTCCACAGCAAAACGCCCCGCAAAGCCCCCAACAACGCTTCGTCGCGTCAGACGGACCGAATGGGTATTTGCGATCTTTCAGATCTATGCGGCCGTGCTCGCGGCCGCGGAGCCTGTCCAACCCTTTATCCGGTACAGGGTCTTTACCGTAAATTTCTGCATCCTCGTGATCTACGCTCTCCTCATCCACCTGGATTCGGCCCGGCCGCAACGTACGACCAGCATCATTCGGGACTGGTTCCCG
>CAZXCO010000191.1:0-2973 GCA_964639095.1 uncultured Solibacteraceae bacterium | reverse complement strand
TCCGCTTCTGCGCACGAATCATCGCGGCGCGAAGCTGCGAGCCACGGGACTGACGGAAATCCGCGGCCCCTGTTATATGCCGCGGGGCAAGCGGCGGCTGGCGGACATTCTCGAGACCATGGGCGAGTACGTGGATTCGCTTAAGTCCGCCGGCGGATCTTTCACTCTGATGCCGCGTCCCGTGGTCGAGGAGTTGCTGCGGCTCTGCCATGACCATCGCGTGCCGCTGTCCACCCCGGAGCTTTGTGGAGGACGTGCTGACGCACGGCGATGAAGCGGTCGGGAAGTACATCGAGAGTGCAAACGAATCGGATTCGACGTGATCGAAATTTCCTGCGGCTTCATCACGATCCCAGCGGACGACTGGCTCCGGTTGATCGAGCGTGTGATGACGGCCGGCGTCAAAGCGAAGCCGGAGATCGGTATCCGGTTCGGAGCGGGCGGCGCCGACGATCCGGATGTTTTTGCCTGGTATATCCGGAGCTACGGTCCGGAAGTGAATCTGTTTGTGGACCATAGCCAGATCGTTCAGCTCGAATCCTGCGCTCGGGTATCCGGGGAACGGCGGATACCTGGGGACGTATTTTGACTTACAAAGGCGGCGGAGATGGCTGAGCGCCGCGCCGCGAACGTATTTTATGATCCGGTTCAAAAGCGGGAGCGAAGCAGGCCCCTTGAATTGGCAGCCCGCCGAACTTCAAATAAATAAGGGAGAGGCTGAAGTATGTGCGATTACTCTTTGATGATGGCCCCCAACCGGCTCGCCGTTGAAGGCGAAGAACTGGTTGCCCACAAATTCAAATGCGGTTCGACGGGAATCGTGGCGAGCCGCGACTTCCAGGCGTGGACGTGCCGGAGGCCCCGCAGTTTTGCGCAGTGGCTCCGCGACGGCTTCGCCCCCGTGAGCGAGCCTTCTCCGGTCGTCTGCATTCCTCCGGGGGCGCGCCTTCAGCTCATGGGAATTCCCGAAACCCTGAAAGCGGAAGTGCCGGAAGGTCTGTCTGAAGAAGTGGTCTTTACCCAGATCTCGGCCGAGGTGAACCAGTATCGCGACGCCTTGTTCTTTTCGAACGGAGTGACGATCCTCCTGCAGCGCCTGCCGGAAGGGCAGCGGCTGAAAGTGCTCGGATTGTCTTCCGCGGAAGATCTCGCGCCGAGCCAGACGGAACGCGAGGTTACCGTCTAAAGACTAAAGACCAGCGGTCAGGGTGCGGGCGGGCGGCAGATCATGAATCGGATCTGTCGTCGCACCGAGCAGGGGCAGGAGCCGGGGCTCAAGGTCCTTCAGCACCTGAACGGCAAGGGCGCTGGTGAAGTTGTAATCGCCGGCATTTTTGCCGGGGACGAAGGCCAGGATCGTCCCGTAGAAACGGTCGCCGATGAAGAATACGAACGCGGCCGTCCGGCTCACGACCTTTGAGGCGATCGGCCCGCGCGGTCCGGACTCCTGCAGGCGATTGTCGCCCGTGCCGGTTTTGCCGCCGATTGGGAGCACCACGCCATCCGGCAGGCGGACTCCGCCGCGCAGCCGCACACCTGTGCCGTTTTGGACGACTCCGATCATTTCGCGGCGCACCAGCTTCGCAATCGTGGGGGACAGGACCGGCTTTCCGGCAGCGGTTTCCCGCGCCATTTGCGTTTCGAAGGGCGTCGCGGTAGCGAATTGAAGCTGTTGCACGCGCACTGACGGGTAAAGCACACCGTCGTTAAGCAGAATCCCGACCAGAGTGGCCAGCGCCTGAGGCGTATCGCCCGAGACGCCGATGCAGGTCGCATAGGAGGGGGTCAGCGAGGCGAATGGGTATCCAAGCTGCTGCCAGGCCCGATGGATTTCCTTGAAGGCATCGATCTCGAGCAGAGTTTCGATCCGCTTGTCCTGCGCGTGCCGGTAGCGCGTCTTGAAGAGCCACTCGTAAACTTCGCGCCTCTGATTGCCGCTCGCCGCGAAGACCTCGACAAGAGTCGCCTCGGGATGCTGCTCGCGATAAGCCAGGAGCCACAGCTCGAGGGGGTGAACGTGAGCGAGGTAACCGCGGTCGTTCAGATTGAACTTGTCCGGTCCGTATTTCGCGTAGAGCGAAGGCAGATCCTGCTTCGCCAGCGCTGTGGCTGGGAGATGGGCGCGCAGGAAGGCGCTGAATTCGTCCAGACCGGCGGACGGCCGGACTGACCGGAAGATTACCGCGGCCCGCACCGGCGTCAACGATACGGCTGCGGCCAGTTTGCCGAGGGACGCCTCGGGCGTCAGGCCCACGTACTTCCGGTAGAACCGGCGCAGGAACGTGCGACCCTCGAAATCGGCGAAGCGGTTCAGGTACTGAATGCGCGCCGGGTTATCGGGGTCGGCCAACACGGCCGGGGACGCGCCCGGAACGCGGTACATGTAATAGCGCTCGATATCCCGCATCAGGCGGATGAACACCAGGTTGACCGAGTGCTGGAATCCCTGCCCGACTGTGAAGATCTGGCTGTTCTCGGACGGCTCGAAGTTCTTGAAATAGTGCAGACCGCCCGCCGTAAAGAACGCCTCACCCGTGTTGCCGGAGTATTTGCGGTCCAGCGCGGCCTGAAGCATCGGTTCGAGACTCTTGTCCTGCGCGGTGGAAAGGTATTCGAGGGCCCATCGGGTGAGGACATCTCCCGGAATCACAGGCACGGATTTCAGGTTCGCAACGGGCAGTCCGCTATACCGGTCGTGCAGCTCCTGGACGATCTGCAGGTAGGTGATGAGCGTCCGCAGCTTGGCGGTCGAACCGAGCTGGAGCCGCGTGCCCTGATTGATATCGAGCGGCTGGTTGTAGTTATCCGTCTGCACCCGCAGCAGGTTGGCGCCGCGACCGCGCTGGAAAACGCGATCGCCCCGACCGATGAGATCGCGATCGATGCGAAGATTGGGCGTCAGGCGTCGGCCGCGATCGACGATCTGCAGTATCGCCGCTCAGTTGGCGCGCTCGGGAACGTCATCGTCATTCA
>CAZXCO010000190.1:0-4187 GCA_964639095.1 uncultured Solibacteraceae bacterium | reverse complement strand
CGTGCCGATCTCGGTGGGCTTCCAGTCCGGCAGCCATTACTCGACCATTCAGGCGCTCGAGCAGTATCTCAAGCCGGACGAAATCAATCTCTCATTCGAGGAGGGCCTGCTGTTCCGCCGCATGGAGCTGTTGATCGACGGTAAAGCGCCGGCCTGTTCGTTGTTCAGCGGCCCGTACTATTTCGCCGAACAACTCGGTTTCCGGAAGATTATCGATACGACCTTCATGATCGCCACCATGATCACAGGCGATCCGGACCCTGAAGACGTGAAGAAATACTTCCGCGGGCTGCGCCGGGCACAGCGCGATATCGACCTGCATCCGGAACGCTACACCCACCACTACAAGAAAGAGTTTCCGCAGCGCTTTGTGCCGATGATGGATACGCGCCGCTGGGGGCCGGGCGAGCGCATCGTTTTCGAACCCTACACGCAGGAAGTTTACGAGGAGTCCTTCCAGTGGATCGCCGAACACGAGATCTTCGCGGAGGGCAAGATGGGTTCCTGCGCGTATGAGCGGGCCGTGGTTTCGCTCAGCGCCTGATCCTGAGCCGCGGCTCACTTCAGAGGTACGGCTACAAAGATCGACTGGCCTCCGCGCAGGATCTGCAGGAGAGCCGGACGGTCCCCGGACTTGCCCAGGGCCGACCGCACGTCGCCGGCGCTCCGGACCGCCTGACGATTGACCTGCTGGATGATGTCACCTTCCCGAACCCCGGCCTCCGCGGCCGGCCCGCCGGGCTCGATCGCGGTCACCGCCAGTCCCTGGGTGCTGCGCGGGATGCCCAGTTGACTTGCAATATCGGGCGTCAAGGGCATCAGCTCCAGGCCAAGACGCCCCCGCCCCTGATTGTTGCCGCCGGTTTCCGGACTCCCTGAGCCGCCGGCGCTGAACTCGCCAAGCTTCACCCGGACGTCCTGCCGGTTTCCGTTTCGCAGGATCGTGAGCGTCACTTCGGCGCCCGCACCGGCCTCCGCGATCATGTTCCGAAGCTGGTTCACATCGTTGACGGCCATGTTGTTGATCGAGAGCACCACATCGCCGCTCTTGACTCCTGCGCGATCGGCGGGGCCGCCTGCCTTGACGCCGCTGACCAGCACGCCTTCCACTTTCTTGAGCCCGAGACTCGCTGCCAGATCCGAGGTGAGGTACTGAACCGTGACCCCGAGCTGTCCACGCGACACTTTGCCGTGCGCGATGAGCTGATTCAGGACGTTCTTCGCCATATTGGAGGGAATCGCGAAGCCGATCCCGATATTCCCCCCGCCGCTGGTAGAGAGGATCTGAGAATTGATGCCAATCAGTTCCGCCCGCGTGTTGACCAGAGCGCCGCCCGAATTCCCCTGATTGATCGGCGCATCCGTCTGCAGGAAGTCCTCAAAGCTCCCATCGCTGAGCCCCGTGTACCGGCCCTTCGCACTGATGATGCCTGCCGTTACGGTCTCTCCGATTCCGAGCGGGTTTCCGACTGCGAGGACAACGTCTCCCACCCGCACCTGATCCGAGTCGCCGGGCGTCAGCACGGGCAGATTTTTGGCGTCGATCCGGAGAACCGCGAGATCGCTGGGCTTATCCGCGCCGACGAGTTTGGCTTTAAATGTCCTGCGATCGATCATGTCGACGCTGATGTCCTCCGCCCCGTCGATGACGTGGTCGTTGGTGAGAATATAGCCGTCCGCGCGCACGATGACGCCTGAGCCCAGCGCCCGCTCCTCCCGCACACGCGGGCGGGGCGCGCCGCTCTGTGGGTTGTTTTCGCCGAACAGCCAGTTGAAGAAAGGATCATTCTGAAATTGAAACTGCTGGGGTGCGTGGACTCGCCGCGCCGAATGCACGGTCACCACGGCCGGAGCCACGCGATCCACCGTGTCGGCATAGGAGACGACGTTGCCTTGCGGTGCGATGTGTCCGGAGATCGGCGTTGGCGCCGCGCTCCGTCCGCTCGATGCCCCGCTGGCGCCACTACCGGACTGGCTGGACCGGAGCCGATTCCCCGTTGCATTGCAGGAGATCAGGGAAAGGCCCGCAAGGAGAGTAAGAACAATGCGCAACATAGCTACCTCGAAGAATGAAGCCGCTCAAGAGAGATCCCGGGGATGTTGTAAATGGTCGGGCCGGTCGACCATTGCCGCAGCCGGAAGGCCAGGCTGAGCACCAGCACACCGAAGACAAAAACGTACGCTCCCATCCACCACACCAGCGCGAGGGCCCCGGCCCCGGGAAAGCTGAACAGCAGAAGACCGAAGGCGACCGAGACGAGCCCCGCAAGCGCCAGCAGCCACTCGCCGGCAATGTGCCGGCGCAGGCGGACGGCCGCAAGAATTTCGAATACTCCGGTAACGATTGCCCAGGCCGCGATGATGTAGAGAACTGCCACCAGCGTCGCCCCGGGCCAGATCACCGTGAGCGCTGCCGCCGCCAGCCCGATAATCCCCTCGAAAAGAAACTCGCGCCAGTGCTCGCCATGGCGTACGGAACCGAACGCGGCGATCAGGTTCAGGATTCCGCTTAGAAGAGCATAAGCCCCGAAAAGCATGGTGAGTGCGAAGAGAGTCTCGGCGGGCAGAAAGAATGCAGCCAGACCGCAGAGAATCGCCACCGTTCCCCGTACGGCCAGCGTCCAGGAATTAAAGGCGAAGAGTCCTGCCATCCGCCTCCTCATGTGCATTCCTGGTTCCTCCTGTGCATTCCTGGTTCCGAAGATTCCGAAGTGGACTGGAACGGCATCTGACCTGCGGCGGCTCTGGAAGGAGTGAGGATGGCGCAGGATTTACTGGAACGGGCAACGGCGTCCGCGCATGGCCCTGAGGCTGTGCCCGCAGTCGTGATGGTTTTCGCGCATCCGGACGACGAAACCGTCGCTCTCGGCGGGAGACTGGGTCGGTTTCGCCGCGCCCGGTTGATCCACGTTACGGATGGCGCGCCCCGCAACGGATACGATAGCCGGGCATACGGTTTCGCATCGGTCGAAGATTACCGGAATGCGCGAACCTGCGAACTGCAAGCCGCCCTGCGACTGGCGGGAATGCCCTCGCCTGCTTCGGAATGCCTGGAAATCCCGGACCAGGAGGCAAGCCAACGTCTGCTTTACCTGGTTCATCGGCTTCGCGCCATTCTCCGGATCGCCAGGCCCGAAGTCATCTTCACTCATCCATACGAGGGCGGCCACCCCGACCATGACGCCTGTGCCTATGCTGTCCATCGGGCAGTCGCCTGGCTGCGATGCAATGGCGGCATGATCCCTTCGATCGTGGAAGGAGCTTTTTATCACGCCGGACCGGCGGGAATCGAGACCGGATGCTTTCTCCCACATCCCGACAACCCGCGCGAAATCGTTCGCATGCTTTCGCCCGAAGAACAGAAGCAAAAGCGGGATCTGCTCGATTGCTTCACGACTCAGAAGAACACGCTGTCCTCTTTCGGCGTGGAACTCGAACGCTTTCGAATGGCGCCGGAGTATGGATTCGAGCAGTGTCCACATCCGGGACCGGTCTTCTATGACGGATTCCCCTGGGGAACGACGTCGACGTGCTTTTGCGAACTCGTCCGTGAAGCAGATGCCGCGCTTCGCGTGGAGGCCGCATGCGCCTGACGGTACTCAGCGTCGCGTGGCCGTTTGCGCCCGTCGGTCCTGATCCGGTAGGCGGAGCGGAGCAGATTCTGAGCGACCTTGACCGTGCTCTGGTGTCGCAGGGGCACGTATCGCTCGTGGCTGCCTGCGAGGGATCGCGTCCCGCCGGGCGCCTGTTTGCGGCTCCGCTTCCGCCGGCGGGAACACTGGACGAAGCCACTCTCCGGTCGACCCATGTGCGGTTCCAGGCAGCAATCGATCGGGCGCTCGCTTCCCGGAAGGTGCAGGTGATTCATATGCACGGATTCGACTTCCATGAGTACTCGCTGCCTCCGGATATCCCCGTGCTCGTGACTCTGCATCTCCCGACGAACTGGTACCCGAAGGACATCTGGGATCGCTATGAAGGCCGCGTCCTGTTTCAATTTGTTTCCGAGGCCCAGCGCCGCTCCGGTCCGCCGGCCCTGCGGGATTCGCCCGTCGTGCCGAACGGCGTCAGACTGCCAGCCGTGTGGAGAGCACGGAAGGACGACTTTGCCCTGGCGCTGGGGCGCGTCTGCCCTGAGAAAAATGTGCATGAAGCGCTGGAGGCCGGCACAGCCGCCGGCGTTCGCG
>CAZXCO010000189.1:0-5402 GCA_964639095.1 uncultured Solibacteraceae bacterium | reverse complement strand
TAACAGCGTATCACGCGGTGCGGCGCTTCATTCGGGAGCTTTATCTGGCGGGACCCGTGCGTCGCGCGAGTTCGATCCTCTCCGTCAGCATCTGCTCGAACCGGTCCGGTCTGACGCCGACGATGCGGCTCGCGATCCGCTGGTCGGGGCCGATGATGAGCACGGACGGAATCGAGCTGATCGTCAGCCGGCGCGCCAGCCCGTCTTCCAGATAGCCCTGACTCTTCCAGCCCTGCTGCTTGATAAAGGGCGCAACCAGGGAAGTGTCGTCATCGGAATCGACCGGCACGAACAGGACGTCGGGATCGCTGCGGAAGTGCTCGCTGACCTGTTCGATCAACGGGTGCTGCGCGCGGCAGGGGACGCACCAGGTGGCCCAGAAATCCATCACGATGGTCTTCCCTTTCAGTGAAGACAAAACCAGCGGCGGCGCGGTCTTGTCGACAGCCGGAAGCGTGAAATCGACCACATTGGTCGCGACGGCGTTCGGATCCTTCGCCTTGAGGATTTCCCGCCGTTCGTTCAACAGCGCCGACGTGCGGTCGTAAGCCTGAAGGATCTCGTCCCCCAGTCCTTTTTCCGACCCGTGCAGGGAAGTGTAGAGTTCTCCGAGGCGCGCTCGGTCACGGGCGCGGTCGGTTTCCGTGGTTCGGGGATCTTCAAGCGTGAATGCGTCGGCGTAGTACTCGATCGCATCCGCTTTCCGCCCAAGCTTCGTCAGCCAGTAAGCCGCTTCGCGGGCGCCCTCGCCGGTGGGATAGGCGGCCCAGGAGCTTTTCGCCAGTTGCTGCGCGGCTTCCGCGCTTCCGGGATCGCTGGTGTTGCCGGTCGCTCTGGCTTCGAGCGCAAGGGCCCGCGCCTGCGCCTTGTCCAGTTCATCCGACCACTGGCCGGCCGTCAGATGCCCCGGGGGCTCGTTCTTTACCCGCAGAGCGGCGATGTCGTCCTTGTACCGCTTGCAATACGCCAGGGCCTTCTTCGCCGGTTCGGAATCGCCTGGGCCGGCTTTGGCAGCGTGATCGTCGACCAGGGCCCGGATCACACGATCGAGCATCGCCATTCCGTCCGTCGAATCCGGCGGAGCCTCCCGCGCCAGCACCTTCTCGCCGTATTGGACGATCCGCGCGTTGTCGTTCGCCTCCATCGCGGCTTTCGCCAGGCCTTTTTCGATCACGGACCGCTCCTTCGAGTCCGGATAGCGGCTCAGGTGGTTTTCAAGCGCGCGGATCAGATCGATGGAACTCCCGCCGGCTTCGTTGATGGCCTGTACCAGTTCGGCCTTCTCTTTCGCATCCGCTTCCGGATTGACGTTCGCTGCTGTTTGCGCCCGGTTCAGGAGCGGCAGCAAACACAGGAGCGCCGCAGCGGCGGCCGCACGCATCATTTGGGATCCGACTGGACGGGGGCGCCCGACCGGATGCTTTCGGCGAGTCCAGCGGCCCGGTCCCGCGCAATGTGGAGAAAGCTTTCGTTCTTCACCACGCGATCGAGAAGAGGAAGAAACTGTTCGGGCGCGACCAGCCTCTTCCGGTCGCGAATGATCTCGATCTGCAGAATCGCCTGCTGGACGCCGAGTTTATCGAAGCGTACGCAACGTTCCAGTTCGATGTAGGCGCGCTCCGTGTCGGAGATCCGATCGAACCAGTCGGCCAGCGCGCGGGCATCGAGGTCTTCCGAGTAATTGAATTTGACTTCGGCGGAGCGCCCCTCGCCTTCATATCGAAAACTCTTCATCCCCATGTTGGCGACCTTGAGATGCGATTCCAGCGGGCGGGAGAAATGGTCGAGCTTGTCAACGAGCCCGAAGATCGCGCTGGTATCCGCGGCCGCGAGCTGAAACTTGAGCGGATCGTCGTCTTTCGGATCTTCCCGGTATTCTCCGGCGCCCGACTTGTCGAGATTGATTCCGACCCA
This sequence comes from uncultured Solibacteraceae bacterium, assembly GCA_964639095.1. Classification (GTDB taxonomy): domain Bacteria; phylum Acidobacteriota; class Terriglobia; order Bryobacterales; family Bryobacteraceae; genus BOG-234. Next base: position 3,488 of record CAZXCO010000189.1, on the reverse strand, counting down.
TGCCGGGGTGCTGCCAGGGAACGATTTCGAATAAGTCAGCCGTGGCGCGTCGGGAGCCGCGGCGGGCAGCCCCGAGGCTGCCAGCATGAGGAGAACGGCGTATTTCAAGCGCGAGCCTCCAAAGCAGGATATCGTGCGTGTGTTGCGTGACAGATGGCGATCGCCAGAGCGTCGCTCGCGTCTTCCGACGCCAGCGGCCGCGGCAGCCGCAGTAGAGAGGCCACCATCCGCTGGACCTGCGACTTTTCCGCCCGACCGTAGCCGACGACGCTCATTTTCACTTCCAGGGGCGAGTATTCGGCGAGATCGACGGCGGCCTCCGCGATCAGCATCAGGGCCACGCCGCGGACATGCGAAAGCTTCAGCGCGCTCTTCGCATTCACGGCGAAAAACACCTCCTCGACGGCCGCCGAATCCGGCCGGTGTTCTGCGATGAGTTCCCGCAGCGCCGCGGCGATGTTCAGAAGCCGCTGCGCCAGAGGGTCCCGTGCGGAAGAGCGGATGCAGCCCGCCGCAACCATACGATGGGCACGGCCATCACTGTCGATGACCCCGTAGCCGGTTCGCTCTGTCCCGCAATCGATACCGAGGACCCGCATTCGGGCGGCCGTCACATCATCGCGTTATGCCAGAGCCTCGACTTCCTCGCCGCTGACATCGAAATTCGAATACACGTTCTGCACGTCGTCGTGTTCTTCGAGCGCCTCGCTGAGTTTCAGCATTCCCTGCGCGTTCTTGCCCTCGAGAACGAGCAGGTTCCGCGGAACCATCGCGACTTCCGCCGACGCCGTCTCGATATTCGCCTTTTGCAGGGCTTCGACCACGCCTTCGTGCGCGGCGGGATCGGAAATGACCTCCCATGTGTCGCCGTAATCCTTCAGATCCTCGGCGCCCGCCTCGAGCACAATATTCATCAACTGGTCTTCCGACGCCTTTTCCTTTTCAATGACGATTTGGCTCTTTCGGTCGAACATCCAGGCCACGCTGCCCTGCTCGCCCAGGTTCCCGCCATGTTTGGAGAACATATGCCGGATCTCGCTTACGGTGCGGTTGCGGTTGTCCGTCGCAACCAGGACCAGAACGGCCGCGCCCCCCGGGCCGTAGCCTTCGAACATGACTTCATCGATCTGGCCGCCCTCCAGCTCGCCTGTACCGCGCATGATCGCCTTCTTGATGTTGTCGGAAGGCATCGAGACGTTTTTGGCCGCCGCGATCGCGGTCCGCAGCCGGGGGTTGCCATCAGGATCGCCGCCGGCACGCGCTGCGATCTGGATTTCCTTGATAAGACGGGTGAAGATCTTACCGCGCTTGGCATCGGTGGCGGCTTTCTTGTGCTTGATCGTCGCCCATTTGGAATGACCTGACATTTGAGAAAACTCCGGAAGAAGTGAGACGGGCGCGCCCCAGTGCGGCCCGGCAGAAAGATTCCTAACATGTCAGGATATCAAATCCGGGCGTGCACACTCGCTTTCCTCTTTATCTCCACGGGTGGCGTCCGCAGCGGGGCGCGGACCCACCCCGGGAAGTGTGGTTCGAATCAGACCATGTCTACTCTTAAAATGTATCGAAGGATACCAGAAAAACACATCCCGTTCGTATCAGGACAATAGTTTACGGGTACAATCGTCGCATTCAGGCCTCCAATTGGGAATCTCTGAAACTGCGCTTGCGCCGGAACTGATCGCCGCAATCGCTGAATCCAGTGTTGAAACGGGTCAGATCCTTGCTGCCGCCTGGGGCGCCGTCCCCGGTGCCGTTCTTATTTTCGACAACTGTCAGAATCTGGTTTACGCCAATGCCGATGCCAAACAACGCCTGACCGCCCGCGGCCTGCCCGTCAGCGGCAGCCTCTTTAACGCGATTCAGGTTTTCGATCCGGACACCCAGGTGCGATTTCCTCCGGTGCGGTTGCCGCTTGCGCGTGCCCTGGAGGGCGAAGCCGTCGAAGGCGTCGAGCTTCTGGTGCGGCCCACGCATCTGGGCACCTGTTTCTGGATCGAATGCGGAGCAAGGCCCCTCCGCGACAAGTCCGGCAACATTCGCGCCGCCATTCTGGTGTTCCGGGACATCACAGCCCGCAGAAAGGGTGAGGCAGCACGGCGGTCGGCCGATCAGCTCCGGGATTTCATCTATCAGGGGAATCTTGCGGGAATCATCCACACCACAGTGGACGGAAGAATCCTCGACTGCAACGAAGCCCTCGTGCGGATGCTCGGCTATTCGTCCGTGGACGAACTGCGCAGTATTCGCGCCCCGCAGCTCTACTGCAATGCATCGGACCGCGACGGACTGCTCCAGCGGCTGAAGGTTTCCCGTGAGGTGCGGGACTCGGAACTCTGTCTCCGGCGGAAAGACGATTCGCGCTGCTGGGCCATGATCAACATGCGCCTGCTGGATCCGCAGCCGGGCCAGGTGGGCGGCACTCTGGTGACCACGCTCATCGACGTCACGGAGCGCCGCCTGGGCGAAGAATCGCTCCGGCAGAGCCAGGGCCGCTTCCGGGCTTTTATGCGCCATCTCCCTGGCGTCGCCTTTATCAAGGATCTGAACGGGCGCTACGTCTACTACAACGAAGCCTGCTGGTCGCATTTTCAGAAACATCCGGAAGAGATTCTCGGCAGGATGGATGAGGAAATCTGGTCCGCCGACGAGGCGCGATTTTACCGGTCGAACGATGAGGCGGTGATCGCGGGGGAGCGTCCCATGGAGTTTGTCGAGCCCATGACGTTGCCCTCGGGCTCCCGAACATGGCTGATGTACAAATTCCCGATTATGGAAGGCGGGAAGGTGGCCATGGTCGGCGGCATCGGAATCGACATCACCGAGCGCCGGGCCCTCGAGGAGCAGCTCACGCAGGCTCGGAAAATGGAGGCACTGGGACGGCTGGCGGGCGGCGTGGCTCACGATTTCAATAACCTGCTGACCGTAATCTCGGGTTATGGGCAACTGGCAATGGAGAGTCTCGGGAGCAGCCCTCCGGAGCGGCTCGCCAGCTACATGCAGGAGATTCTCAACTCCGCGCGCCGCGCTTCCGGGATGACCGGACAGCTGCTGGCGTTCAGCCGGCGGCAGGCGGTCCAGCCGAAGGTGCTTGATCTCGGAGAACTGCTGCGGAATGTCGAACACCTGCTGCAGCGCATGATCGGCGAGCACGTCGATCTCACAGTCCGGTGCGGGCGCGACCCCTGCCTGATCCGCGCGGACGCGCACCAGATCGAACAGGTGCTGATGAATCTGGCGGTGAACGCGCGGGATGCAATGCCGCTCGGAGGGATGCTCGAGATCGAATGCTCCGTTCTGGCGACGCCCCTCGAGCGGACCGCTCAGCCGCCTCTCGGAGTCGTCCTCATCGTGCGCGACACCGGCATCGGGATGGACGAGTCCATCAAGGCCCATATGTTCGAGCCCTTCTTCACCTCAAAAGACAAGGGCAAGGGGACCGGTCTGGGCCTTTCGACGGTGTACGGCGTGGTCTCTCAGGCCGGCGG
>CAZXCO010000188.1:0-3963 GCA_964639095.1 uncultured Solibacteraceae bacterium | reverse complement strand
CCCCGCCGACGGGCTGGCGGTCGACTTTGTTGTCGAGTCCGATCGTACCCAGCTGAATGAGATCGTCCGACGTGTGCGCGACGGACGACTGCGGACGAACATCGGCACCGTCTCGACCCTCGACAACGCCGTCGCCGCCTTCAACCCCGCCGAGCGGGTCAAGGGCAAGACGATCATCTGCGTTCATCCGTGAGCGGCACGCGCCTGTCGATTCTTGTACTTCAACGTATCGCTTCACCCATAGGAACCACCATGACCAACGCCATCATCGAACGGGTCCTGAGCCGCTGCGCCAGCAAGTACGACGATCCTGTCGTCACCTTGAGCGACGACCAAATCCGCGAGCTGGTGCGAACCGCCACCACGGCGCCGACATCCTTCCGCATGCAGAACTGGCGCTTCATCGCCGTACGCACGCCTGAAGCCAAAGCTCGGCTGAGTCCGGTTGCCTGGAATCAGGGCCCAATCATCGATGCAACCGTTACCTTCGTCGTCTGCGGCCAGCTGGCCGATTCCAGCGTAATACCAGAGCGCCTGGCGCCGGTGGTGGAAGCGGGCATGAGCAAGGCGCTCGACGTGAAGACACCTGACGGTATCGGCCTCGCTGTCTCCGAAGTGAATGGCTGCAACGTTATGGAGATCGTCGCGCTGGTGGCCCGATACTTGCTGACGAACTTTTCAATAACGCGTTCGATCCCGGGAAAGACTTTCCTGCCGTTACGCCGGCTGGCTCGATCTAAACTCTATCCGGTGGCCTTGCCATCATGGCCCGGCAGGACCCGGAGGAGGTTCTGCCCTCCTCGTGGATCATCGTCGGCCGCGTGGCCAGGACGGGCCATGGAGTTCCGCGGTCGTCTATTTATAGCTTGTCTGCAAAGGAGTTCAGAAGATGAAGACGTACAACAAAAATCCCGAGGCAGTGTCGCTGCTGACGCCAGAACAGTACCGGGTCACGCAGCAAGACGGCACGGAACGACCGTTTCAGAACGAATACTGGGACAACAAAGAGCCAGGACTCTACGTCGATGTGGTGTCGGGCGAGCCGCTGTTCGCTTCTGTGGACAAGTTCGACAGCAGCTCCGGTTGGCCGAGCTTTACGAAGCCGATCGAACCTGAAAACGTGGTCGAGACCATGGACACCAGCCACGGCATTACTCGAACCGAGGTGCGCTCCACTCATGGAGACAGTCACCTTGGCCACGTCTTTCCTGACGGACCACCGGAGCGAGGCGGACTGCGCTATTGCATCAACTCTGCATCGCTACGTTTCATTCCCCTCGATGAGCTCGAGAGCAAGGGCTACGGCGACTATACCAAGCTGTTCGATATTCGGATCAAGGAGTGAAAACATGAGCGCATCAACTGAACGGGCGATTCTTGCGGGCGGTTGTTTCTGGGGAATGCAGGATTTGTTCCGTCAGCAGGCCGGCATCCTTTCCACACGGGTTGGCTACACAGGCGGCGACGCGCCCAACGCAACCTACCGTAATCACGGAACCCATGCGGAAGCAATCGAGATTGTGTTCGATCCTCAGCGGGTCAGCTACCGGAGGCTGCTGGAGTTTTTCTTCCAGATTCATGACCCGACAACGCTGAACCGTCAGGGTAACGACCACGGAGCCAGCTATCGTTCGGCCATCTTCTACACGAGCGACGAACAGAGGCGAATCGCAAATGACACCATTGCCGACGTCAACACATCAGGTCTCTGGCCCGGAACGGTAGTGACTCAAGTGGCTCCAGCGGGTCCCTTCTGGGAGGCTGAGGCGGAGCACCAGGATTACCTGGAGCACCATCCTGGCGGCTACACGTGTCACTTCATCCGCCCAGACTGGAAGCTCCCAACCCGAGCCGGCGTGCAACCGGCCGATTGAAAGTGGCGCACAGATTGCCTGCGGGAAGATGCGGCCGGACGGGCGCACAAAATGCAGCGGTGATCGTGAGCGGTCATTCAACCCTGTCCATCGATCAGCGAAACCGCTGCGGATACATAGCTTCAGGAAGTTATCCCGCAAACCGTTGCCTTACAGAACGAGAGAAACCGCTTTGACGTTCCCCGGCGGCAGATGACGGCGAACGCCTTGCTTACAACGGCACTCGGAGGAGGCTGGGATACCTCCCAACTTCCAACCGGTTCATACTTCCAATGGAAGCACATCTGAATGACTGACTTCACTCAAGGTACACACCCATGCTGGAAACGACAAGAGAACTGGAACAGCTATCTCAGGAGGTTCGCACCACGGCATCGCCAGAACGATTGCAAGCGAATACACAGACAATCTCCGATCTGATCGCAAGTGGTCTAAGCGCGTCGGCTTTAAGAGAAGGAGATGTAGCTCCAGACTTCGCCTTGCCCGACACTCACGGACGTCTCCTCGCTCTCAAGACACTGCTTGATCGCGGGCCAGTTGTCATCAGTTTCTACCGCGGACTCTGGTGCCCCTTCTGCAATCTCGAACTACGCGGCCTTCAGCGTGTTCTCCCTGAGATTGTGCAGCTGGGAGCGTCCCTCGTAGCGATTTCCCCTCAGTTACCAGATCATTCTCTCTCGACAGAAGAGAAGAATCAGCTGACGTTTCCAGTGCTGAGCGACCTCGGCAACATAGTAGCGAAACGCTTTGGTATCGTTTTTACCCTTCCGGCTGCTTTGGTCCAGGCCAATAACGCAATAGGCCGTGATCTCGTTGAGATAAATGGCGAAGCCGGGGCAGCGCAGCTACCAATGCCCGCGACGTTTGTTCTCGACAGAAGCGCCGTTATTCGTCTGGCCTTTGTCGAAGAAGACTGGCGCAAACGACTGGACCCGGACATTATCCTGGATACACTTCGAGGCCTTGGCAAATGACACACGACGGCGTCCATAAAATGATCAACAAGGCGAAACTCCGGGCTATGCTACTGCAGCTTGAGGCGCTCTCTATTGCCGAATCAACAGGTCTTTATCAATCACATCTCGACACCGCGCGCCTCGATCTCAGCGAGCCAAATGACCAGGGACAGCGTTCTCAGCAGGAACAGAGCGCGGTCGAAGCACAAGGATTCGAGGAACAATCTCATCTCCATCAAGAGCATCGAAACGTGATTGAAGCGATTCCCTTTGGCCGCACTGCTGTTGTAGAACCGGGCGCAGTGGTGAACGTGAATAATCGCTATTTCGTTATCGCAGTACCGACACACGTGATTTCGATCGATGGAATCGACATCATTGGCATTTCAGTGGAGTCGCCGCTTTATAAAGTGATGGCGGGATTACGGGCAGGGGACACCTTCGACTTTCAGCAGAAGACTTTTATAGTAACCGACGTTCAATAACTTTAAGAGCCCAGAACAATATATGGCGCACAATTCAGCCGGGCAAACGGTGCAGAACGCATTCATCGAGAGTTTTAATGGCTGGCTGCGGATGAATGCCTGAACGCCAGGTGGTCCCTGACCATCGCCGACTCACGGCGACGATTCAGGCGTGGATGGCGGACTACAACTAGGACGGCCCCACAGCAGGCTGGGATATCTGACTCCCTGCGACTTTGCCGCAAAAGCGGCAGGCCAAACGAGATTATCGGGATGACCCTTCGATTTCCGAGAAGACGATACGCGACAGGGCAGAACCCCTCAAGAAGGCGAAGGACGTTGCCGCGAACGAATGTCGGTCGCAGAGCGTCTCACGGCTCCTGAACCATTCCACGGGCTAAGGTCGGAGGCTCCTCTGGTAGACGTCGCAAATCACTGCGGAGATATCCCGTAATCGTATCCGCACCACAGCTGCTTCTGTTTACGTCATTGAACCAAATGGCCTGCATCGAACCAGTGTTGAATAATCGACTGTTTTGGCCAGGGCGTGGTGGACAGATTTCTGGGAGTAAGTTGATTCATTGAATCACGCCGCAATCAGGTTTACAAGATCGAAGTCGCGCCGAGTTTGAGCGGGAGTGCGATAACCGAGACGGCCGATGATCCAGT
>CAZXCO010000187.1:0-6426 GCA_964639095.1 uncultured Solibacteraceae bacterium | reverse complement strand
GCCCACGCAAACGTATAGCAGATGCGGCGGTAAAGGGGGTTCGGCTTGTCTTCGGTAAATCGCAGGATGTAAGGGCGCGGCTCGACGCCCGGAAGCTGCCCGAACACGCCCGCAATGCCGGTTCCGGCCAGCACGCAGAAGAGCCAGATCATGTTGGCTCTGCCTGGACCGTGCTCGAAGAGATCGAACGTCAAGGGGCCAGGAGCGAGAAAGAAGACCCAGATCCAGATCGGCCAGTGCGCGACCCGGTACATTTTCTTGTTTCGTTCGCGGATTCGCCGCTGTCCTGCATATTCATAGCGCATCAGGAACCCGATCCGCCGAAGGTCCGGCCGTGGCGTTCACGCCCCAGGCCGGCCACGATGCTGCCTCCGAGAAAAACGACGCCGGCGCTCAGCGCCATGGTGTTCGCGTAGGAGAAGTGCTCGGCGAAAAGCGCCTGGATGTAGGCAATCGACCCTGAAATCAGCACGCCGCACTGGTAGGCGAACCCGGGCAGGAAGCCGCGTACGGAATCCGGAGAGAGCTCGGAGAGGTGGGCTGGAATCACGCCCCATGCGCCCTGCACCATGAACTGCATGAGGAATGCGCCCGCTATGAGGAGGGGCGTGGTGGGCGAAAGAGCCCACAGCGGAATCACCGCCACGGCCAGGAGCAGACCGGCGACGATCGCGCGGCGGCGTCCAGCCCGGTCGGAGTAATAGCCCAGCGCCACGCCTCCGCAGAGCGCGCCGACGCTGGCGATGGCCGAGATCAGGGAGCGCTTCGACGCATCGAAGCGCCAGTAGCGCTGCAGGAAGGTCGGGTAAAGATCCTGGGTGCCGTGCGAGCTGAAGTTCATGAACGTCATCAGCAGCACCAGAAACAGGAAAAGCTTCCAGTTGGCGAAGATCGAGTTGCGCAGTTCGCGCCAGTCGGCCGTTTTTGTCTTCTCCCAGACCTCCGACTCCTTGACGCGAAGGCGCACGAAGATTGCGAGCAGCGCAGGCAGACCGCCGAGAAGAAAGAGCGGCCGCCATCCCCAGCGGTCGAACAGGAAAAAGTAGCACAGCGCGGCGAGCAGATTGCCGAGCGCATAGCCCTGCTGCAGAATTCCCGAGATCAGGCCGCGGAAGCGCGCCGGGACCTTCTCCATGGCGAGCGAGGCGCCCACGCCCCATTCGCCGCCCATCCCGACGCCGAACAGCGCGCGCAGGATCAGGAATACGGAGTAGCCAGGCGCGAAGGCGGTGGCCACTTCGATGACGGAGTAGAACACCAGGTCGATCATGAGCGGCAGACGCCTGCCGTAACGATCGGCGATCAGGCCGAAGAGAAACGCTCCGACCGGCCGGCATACCAGAGTGAGCGTGATCGTCAGGGCCATTTCCGCGTCGGAGCGGTGAAACTCCCTGCCGATTGCGGTCAGGCAATAGACGACGAGAAAGTAGTCGAAGGCGTCGAGCGTCCAGCCGAGAAAGCTCGCGAGAACGGCGGGATTCTGATCGGAGGCCGCGGAACGGCGAGCGGCAACCTCAGGGCCTGTCATTTTGGCTCAATCGTGACGATTGTATCCTGACGCATTTCACCAGCCGCTCTGTTTGCGCGCGGCATATTCAGACAGCCTGGATGGCGCGCATGAGATCCACCAGACCGCGGCCCTGAAACGTCCGGTCGCGATTCAGGTCGGTCGCATTTTCCATGAACAGCTTCTTCACCTCTTCAGGTTGTCCGATGTATTCGCGCCGGATGGAGAGGAACGCCGCGATGACTCCGGAAACGTGGGGCGCGGCCATGCTGGTGCCGCTGTCTTCCACATATTGAAACGGCTTGTCCTTTTCGGCGGCGGGCAGACCGTCGGCCGCACTCTCCTTGGTGTTGCCGGCCGCGCAGGAAAGGATGCGCTCTCCGGGCGCGACGAGATCCGGCTTCAGGCGGCCGTCGCCCGTCGGACCTTTGGATGAAAAATAAGAGACGCCGTAGACGTGCGGCATGTCGCGATGCGTGGAGCCGACCGTAATCGCGTACTCGGCGTTTCCGGGATCATTGATGGTCTGGGGCAGCCCGGCCTCGTGAATCAGGCCGGATGTGGCGCCGATCGAACCGTAGCCGCTGTTTCCCGCGGCCACGATCACCACGACTCCGGACTTCACCAGCCGGTTTACCTCGACGCACAGCGGGCTTTGGCCGCAGGCGAACCACTCCGGCATGAACGGGTAGCCGAGGCTCAGATTGACGCCGTGAACGACAATGCGGCGTCCGAAATCGTTCCATGTCTGGACCGCCGCGAGCGCCTCAATCACTCCGCTGGCCTTTCCCACGCCGTCGTCGTCGAGCACCTTCAGGCTGATGAGCTTGCAGCGGGGCGCCATACCGCGGATAGTCCGGCCGAGGGGGCGCACGGCGCTCGTGATCTCACCACTCTCATGATCTCTGGTGCGGATGATGGCCTGCGGCGATTTGGCTTCATCCATCATGCCCGCTACGATTCCGGCGACATGGCTGCCATGGCCAAACGCATCCGTGAGGGGCGAATCGCCGCCGGGCGTAAAGTCTTTGTGGGCCAGCGGGGGCGCGAGCGTCAGATTGCAAAACGGCGCGAAGTGCTCGTGCGTCTGGTCGATGCCGGAGTCGATGATCGCCCACACGATATCCTTGCCGTCGGCGGAAAAGGCCGTCTGAGCCGCATCGGCTTTCACGGTCGCGATGGAACTGGTCAGGAAGGCGCGGACTTCCATGTCCTCCCAGATGCGGTAAATGGCGCGTTCCGCGCCCGTAAGCCGTTGTTTTCCGGGAGCCGGGGCAATGGCACCTTCCCGATGCAGATCCCTGCGCGCGATTTCGCGGATGGCCCGTGCCGTCAGGCGCGCGAAGACGTAAGGGTGCGCGATATCGAAGCGGACCCGGGGATCAGGATCGGATGGCGCGAGCGACTCCCGGATCAGAGTCTGAATGCGCTCCGAGACCTGTGCGCGGCCACCGCTGAAATCGAGATTGGGATCGATAATGACATCGAAGACCGCGTTGGGATCCGTTGAGGCATTCAGTTTGTCGATGAGAGGCCGGCCGATGATGGTCTGCGTCAGGTTTCGCCGGATCTCATCACGGGGAGTCTGGGGGTCGGGCACTCAACTAATGTATATGGGCTCCCCGCGCGATCAGGAAGCCAGCAGAAGGGCTCCCCCGTCCATGGATTCAACAGATAACGCGAGCATTGGGGCTTTGCGCCGGAAGGCGTTCGATATATTGGAATCAACCCATGAACCAGAACAGTTTCGGTGCTGCTTCCACCTTGACCGTGGGAGGTACGCCCTACCGCATTTTCCGTCTCGCCACGCTGGAGGAGAAGGGCGTCGCCAATGTTTCGCGCCTGCCGTTTTCGCACCGCGTCCTTCTCGAAAACCTGCTGCGGCATGAGGACGGCCGCAAAGTGCAGGCTTCCGATATCGACGCCATTGCGCGCGGCGTGAGCGGCCCGGAAGCGAAAGAGATTTCCTTCATGCCGGCGCGCGTTCTGCTGCAGGATTTTACGGGCGTTCCGGCGGTCGTCGATATCGCCGCCATGCGGGACGCGCTGGCCGCCATGGGCGTCGATCCGTCGAAAGCCAATCCGCTGATGCCGGCCGATCTCGTGATCGATCACTCCGTGCAGGTCGATGAATACGGCAAGAAGGACGCCTTCAACATCAACGCGCTGCTCGAATTCCAGCGGAATCGCGAGCGCTACATGCTGCTGCGCTGGGGGCAGACGGCCTTCCGTAATTTCCGCGTCGTACCGCCGGATACCGGCATCGTTCATCAGGTCAATCTGGAATATCTCGCCACGGTCGTGTTCCGCGCCCAGGCGGCTGACGGTTCCTGGACCGCATATCCGGACAGTCTGGTCGGCACCGACTCTCACACGACGATGATCAACGGGCTCGGCGTGCTCGGATGGGGCGTCGGCGGTATCGAAGCCGAGGCGTGCATGCTCGGCCAGCCGGTCTCGATGCTGCTGCCCGCGGTCGTCGGCTTCAAGCTTTTCGGCCGGCTGCCGGAAGGCTGCACCGCGACGGATCTCGTCCTCACCGTGACACAGATGCTGCGGAAGAAGGGCGTCGTCGGGAAATTCGTGGAGTTCTACGGGGCAGGCCTGAGCGCACTGAGCGTGGCCGATCGCGCCACCATCGCCAACATGGCTCCGGAATACGGCGCGACCATGGGCTTTTTCCCGGTCGATGCGGGGACGCTCGATTATCTCCGGATGTCCAACCGCGACAGCCACATCTTGGATCTCGTGGAAGCCTATGCGAAAGAGCAGTTGCTCTTCCGGACCGACGACACGAAGGACCCGTTGTTCTCCGATACGCTCGAACTCGATCTGGCGACCGTGGTTCCTTCGATGGCCGGTCCGAAACGCCCGCAGGACCGCCTGACGCTGCCCGACGTGAAGAAGAACTTCCGCGAGTCGTTCAAGGATGCATCCACGAAGAAATCGGCGATCGAAATCAACGGCGAATCGGCCGAGATGAAGAGCGGCGCGGTGGTGATCGCGGCGATCACCAGTTGCACCAATACTTCGAACCCGTCCGTCATGGTGGGCGCCGGAATTCTGGCGAAGAAGGCGGTGGAAAAGGGTCTCAAGAGCAAGCCCTGGGTGAAGACCAGTCTGGCGCCTGGCTCGAAGGTGGTGACCGAGTATCTCGATAAGGCCGGTCTCACGCCGTATCTGGAGGCGCTGAACTTCAATCTGGTCGGCTACGTTTGCACCACCTGCATCGGCAACAGCGGCCCGCTGCCCGAAGCGGTTTCGACGGCGGTGAAGAACGACGATCTGGTGGTGGCGGCGGTTCTGAGCGGCAACCGCAATTTCGAGGGCCGCATCAATCCGCAGGTCAAGGCGAACTATCTGGCATCTCCGCCGATGGTCGTGGCCTATGCGCTGGCGGGGTCGATCGATTTCGACATGGAATCCGATGCGCTCGGGACAGGAAGCGACGGCAAACCTGTTTATCTGAAAGACATCTGGCCGAGCCCCCAGGAAGTGAATGCGGTGATGAACTCGACGATCGACGCCGCCATGTTCCGCAGCGAGTATGAGAAGGCGTTCGAAGGCGACTCCAACTGGCGCCAGCTCCCGGTTCCGACAGGTAGTATATACGTCTGGGACGATGCTTCGACCTACATCAAGAAGCCGCCCTATTTCGAAAACATGACCGATCCGAATGCGCCAATTGCCGATATGACCGGCATGCGGGTCCTGGCGCTTCTGGGCGATTCCATCACGACGGATCATATTTCGCCTGCGGGGTCGATTGCGGTCAACAGCCCTGCCGGCAAATACCTGGTCGGCCTGGGAGTGTCGCCGAAGGATTTCAACTCTTACGGCGCGCGGCGCGGCAATCATGAAGTGATGGTGCGCGGAACCCTGGCGAACGTGCGGCTGCGCAACCAGCTCGCTCCCGGTACCGAAGGCACCTGGACGGTGCATCTGCCGGAAGAGGAAGTCATGTTCATCTACGACGCCGCGATGCTCTACAAGCAGGAAGGCACGCCGCTGCTGATCATTGCGGGCAAGGAGTATGGCTCGGGATCGTCGCGCGACTGGGCCGCGAAGGGCGTCAAGCTGCTCGGGGTCTCGGCGGTCATTGCGGAGAGCTTCGAGCGCATCCACCGGACCAACCTGGTGGGCATGGGCGTTCTGCCGCTGCAGTTCGTACAGGGCCAGAACGCGGCGTCCCTGAAACTGACCGGCAAGGAGATGTACCACATTACCGGCGTGCGGGAAGCGATCGAGAACGGCACGCGGGTCCGGGTCAAGGCCGTCGCGGCCGATGGATCGGAGATCGATTTCGAAGCCGTACCGCGCGTGGATACACCGCAGGAAGCCGAATACTTCCGCAATGGCGGCATTCTGCCGTACGTGCTGCGCCAGCTCGCGGGCCAGACGGCCACGGCATAATTTTGCGAGCCGGCGCGAAACGGAGCGCCTCCGCTTACTTCAGCAGTTTATCGATTTGCGCGGAAATGGCGGCGGAGTCTTCGCCGCCCTCGAAATCGTACCGGATGGTCCCGTTGCCATCGATGATGAACAGGTGCGGGAAGTTCACTTTGGGGTTGGCGGGCGTGACCTTCAGATAGGACATCATGACCTGTCCGGAATCGAAAAGCATCGGCCAGGGAATCTTGTGTTCGGCCGCGAACTTGTCGACCTTCTGATAATTGTCCGGCAGGGTCATGATCGACATGATCGCGATTTTGTCGCCATACTTCTGCTTCACCTGCACCAGCGTATCGGCCAGGCGCGTGCAGATGGGGCAGGTGGTCTGCATGAAGTCTAGGATCAGAACCTTGCCGCGGTAGTCCTGGGGATCGTGCTGCTGGTAATGGGAATCCGCCAGTGAAAATCCGGGCGCCCGCCGGTTGGAATACTCGTTGGCGCCGAACAGCGTAAAGCAGGCGATCAGT
>CAZXCO010000186.1:0-3984 GCA_964639095.1 uncultured Solibacteraceae bacterium | reverse complement strand
CGAAGCAGCGCTCTTTATCTGCGACGGAATCACTACCGCCTGCACAGTGGGTACTGCCTCGAGCGGTCCCTATTATGGTCTTGCGAACGGAACGCAGCTTGCATTTACTGGTGTGACCGTGCCGGCAGCGAATTTCTCGGGCATCATCACCAACGTCCGCATGAATGCAAATGCCGTTACGATTGGAACGACTCTGACGACGGTCAGTGAGACAATTCTGGCCAGCGCGAACAATACGTCGGCTGCCACGGCTGGAATCACGACCGGCTTCGTCTTCCAGAGCCTGGCTGCTCCGGCATTTATTTCAAACCCCAACGGTCCTCTGACCCCGACGCTCACGCCCTATACCGCCTGCGCAGGGAACGCACTTCCCGCAGTGGGCAACCTCTCCGCGCTCTCCTTCGGAATCAGTGTAGGTGAGACGTTCGGCGGCGCCTTCAAGGTCGGTACCGGACTGGGCAATGCCAACGGTGAAGGTGGATCCTTCGCGCCGGGCGATGCCACAAAGGCTGGTACTGCTACCTCCGGCACCAAGGTTCAGATCGCGATCAACAACGTCGCAAATGGTATGACGATCTATGTTCCGACGACCATCACCAATACGACCGAGGCGCAGGGAACTCTGACCTTGACGCTCGTTTCCAAGGCGACGGCTGCGGACCCGATCGTCCCGGTGGCTGCTTCGACGGCGACTGGTGCGCCGACTGCGGTTGCCGCAGGCACCGCTCCATTCACTACATGGCCTGGTGAGTCCTATGGTGCCAGCGCGGCACTGACGGCTTCGAATGGTACGGCTACGGCGATCTATGAAGTGAGCGCTTCCAATTCCTCGTTCATTCAGAGCGCGGTGGTGCCGGTGTTTGTGACCTTCGGCGCGAACGTCTTCACGGCCGCTCCCGCGCAGTTGACTGTGCTGGAGTCCTATGGACCGACGGCCGCCGCTTCTGCCGCGACCACCATTCCGAACTTCGCCCCGCCGAGCAATTCGCCTCTAGCTGCTACAACGGTTACCCTTTGCCAGACCAGCCTCCTCTTCCCGTTCGTGACCAACCAGCTTGGCTTTGACACGGGTATCACGCTCGCGAACACCACGTCCGATCCCTTCGGAACCACCGCTGCTCCCGGTACCTGCACCCTGAATTTCTACGGTGATGCAGCGCCCAGCCCGAGCACCGGCGTTGCTGCTCCTGGCGGCACGCTTGCAAGTGGCACCACAAGCGCGTTCCTGCTGTCGAGCGTTGCTCCGGGATTCCAGGGATACATGATTGCGCAGTGCAACGTCGTTGACGTTCACGGCTTTGCGTATCTCGCATACAACCTGACCCAGAACAGCGGAACTTCGCTGGGCTATCTGGCGCTGCAGTTGCAACGGAATAACGCTGGTTCCGAAACTCTCGGCCAGTAATCACTGTTCAGTTGCTGTTCGTAACAAAGAGGGGGAGCTTCGGCTCCCCCTCTTTTTTTGAATTGATGATCGAGCCAGAAAACAGGTGAATTCGCTGGCTGGTAAGATCGGGATGACCGTCCAATGCCCCTGAAGCGATTGACCGCGCTTTGTCTCGCCTTTCCCGAAGCAGTCTGCGAGCGGATGGGCGACCACGCGAGATTTTGCGTTCGGAAGAACGTCTTCGCCTATTACCTCGACAATCATCACGGCGACGGAATCGTTTCCGTCTGCGTGAAGACCTTGCCGGGAGAGCACACGGCCCTCATCGCCTCGGATCCGGTCCGGTATTATCGTCCCGCATACATCGGGCCGCGAGGCTGGGTCGGGTTAC
This sequence comes from uncultured Solibacteraceae bacterium, assembly GCA_964639095.1. GTDB lineage: Bacteria > Acidobacteriota > Terriglobia > Bryobacterales > Bryobacteraceae > BOG-234. Next base: position 2,206 of record CAZXCO010000186.1, on the reverse strand, counting down.
GGCTGGACGTGGCGAAGGTGGATTGGGACGAAGTAAACGAACTGGTGACCGGCAGCTATTTGCAGGTGGCTCCGAAAAAGCTCGCTTCGCTGATCCGAATTTCAGAATAGCCGCCGGGCTTTCGGCGGCTCCGGATTTAATCGTTCGATCTGGCGGCGATTTCCGCGGTAATCGTCCCGAGGAACTCTTCCACGCTGGTGGGACCGAGATCGCCGCGTTTCCGGTGCCGCACGGCAACCTGCCCGGCTTCGGCTTCGCGGCCGCCGACAACCAGCATGTACGGCACCTTCTGCAGTTGGGCCTCGCGGATCTTCAGGTTCACCTTCTCACTTCGCTCGTCCACCGAAGCGCGAACACCCGCGGCCGTGAGTTTCTCCGCTACCTCCCGGGCATAGGCTGTCTGTTTGTCCGTAATGGGCAAAATGGCTGCCTGTACCGGCGCCAGCCACGTGGGAAATGCGCCGGCATAGTGCTCCACGAGAATCCCGAAGAAACGCTCGACCGAACCGAATAACGCGCGATGCACCATCAGCGGCCGGTGTTTCTTTCCGTCCTCGGCGATGTACTCGAGTTCGAAGCGGCGCGGCAGGAACGAATCGAACTGCACGGTGGAAAGCTGCCACAGGCGCCCGATCGCGTCCACGAGCTTGACATCGATCTTGGGACCGTAGAACGCCGCCTCATCGGGAATCACGCTGGCGTGAATTCCGAGGCGGTCGCAGGCTTTGCGCAGCGCGCCTTCGGCGAGCTCCCAGTCAGCCGCTTCGCCGTCATACTTCCCGCTGACACCGCCGTCCCACGTCGAGATTTCGGCTTTGTATTCGCTGAAGCCGAAGGTTTTGAGAGTATCGGCCGCGAAATCGAGGCAATTCACGATCTCGTCTTCGATCTGCTCCGGCGTGCAGAAGATATGCGCGTCATCCTGCGTGAATCCGCGAACCCGTAACAGCCCGTGCATCGTGCCGGACCGCTCGTAGCGGTATACGGTTCCCAGCTCGCCCAGACGCACCGGAAGATCGCGATAGCTGTGCTGCTTGTCGCGGTAAATCAGAATGTGGCCCGGGCAATTCATGGGTTTGAGCTGGTACTCGGCATCGTCCAGCTCCATCGGGGTGAACATGTTCTCCGAGTAGAAGCCGGCGTGTCCCGATACCTTCCACAAGTCGCGCCGCATGACGTGAGGCGTATAAACCAGTGAATAGCCGCGCTTCAGATACGCGTCGCGCATCCAGTCCTCGAGCTGTTTGCGAACGATGCCGCCCCTCGGATGAAAGAAGATCAGTCCGGGTCCGGCGAGTTCCTGAATGCTGAAGAGATCGAGTTCCTGGCCGAGCTTGCGATGGTCGCGCTTCTTCGCCTCCTCCAGCTTGTTGAGGTACTCGTCGAGTTCCTTTTTTGTGAACCACGCGGTGCCGTAAATGCGCTGGAGCTGTTTGTTCTTCTCGTCGCCTTTCCAGTACGCACCGGCGATCGAAAGCAGCTTGAACGCTTTGATCTTCGACGTGTCGGGAATGTGCGGACCGCGGCAGAAATCGATGAAGTGCGGGCCGAGCGTATATTCCGAAAAAACATCCTCGGCGCGCTCTTCGATGAGCTCGACCTTCATCGGCTCATTCATGGCGCGGTACTTGGCAATGCCTTCGGATTTCGGAATCAACTGGCGATCGTACGTGAGATTCTTCGCCTGCAGCTCCCACATTTTTGCTTCGATTTTTTCCAGGTCTTCCGGAGTGAAGGGTTCCGGCCGGTCGAAGTCGTAGTAGAAACCGGTGTCGATCGGCGGCCCGATCCCGAGTTTGGTTTCCGGAAACAGCTCCAGCACGGCCGCCGCGCAGAGGTGCGCAGTCGAATGACGATAGACCTCGAGCGCCTCGGGATCTTTCGTCGTCAGAATCTGTACCTGCGCATCTGTCTCGAGCGGCCGCTTGAGGTCGTAGAGCTTCCCGTTGACCCTGGCCACGATGGCGGCCTCCGCAAGGCGCGGACTGATGTTTCGCGCGATATCGAGCGGAGAAGTTCCGGAGGAAACCTCCTGGACGCTGCCGTCCGGCAGCGTGACATGAATGCTCATAAGAGTGTTATCGCGCGGCAAGAAGCGCGCGGAGGCGGCGGGCGCGCTCCGGAGCGCGCAACTGGCGCAGAGCCTTGGCTTCGATCTGGCGAATACGTTCGCGCGTGACGTCGAACTCCTGGCCGATCTCTTCCA
>CAZXCO010000185.1:0-9860 GCA_964639095.1 uncultured Solibacteraceae bacterium | reverse complement strand
CACAATCCGGCTCTTCGAGATTCCGGTCAACTCCGCAACGGCCGCCGCCGCCATCACGTTTTCCGCATTGTGAGCTCCCGGAATGGGGATTTCCCCGGGCGGCATCAGAGTGGCGATATCGGCGCCGCGGAACCAGACGGTCTGCGCCGGCGTCAGATCCGCGAACGACCAGCACGGCTCGTTATCCGCATTCAGCACCGCGAAATCGCCCGGCCTCTGGGTGCGGAACAGATTTCCCTTGGCCGCCGCATAGCTGGCGAACGTATGATGCCGGTCGAGATGGTTCTGCGTCACGTTCAGACAGACCGCGATATCGGCGCGAAAGGTGCTGATGGTCTCGAGCTGGAAGCTGGAGAGTTCGAGAACGTTCCACTGATCGGGGCGCGATGTCGCGGTCAACGCGATCACGGGCGTTCCGATGTTTCCGCCCACCTGCACCGGGGTTTTCGCGGTCCGCAGGATATGGCCCACGAGCGAAGTCGTGGTGGTCTTTCCATTCGAGCCCGTAATCCCGATCACGGGGCCCAGCAGATATGGCGCCGCCAGTTCCACTTCGCCGAAGACGCGGACGCCCCGCTCCCGCGCGCGGGCGATGCCCGGCACATCGAGCGGCACGCCGGGCGAGGGCACGATCAGGTCCCACGGCTCGTCGAACAACTCGTCGGTCTGCAGGCGGAAGCCGGCGACGCTCTGCGGCTTCAGATCGGCAGCGGTGACTTCCGCTCCGTGCGCATGGAGAAATTCGAACGCCGCGCGCCCCGATTTTTCCATCCCCACCACAAGCACTCTGGCTCCCTCGAGCTTCAAAGGGCACCCTCCCTGTCTTTGTTCCCGGCCCGCCGTGTTCGCCATCGTCATCGCAGTTTCAAGGTCGTCAGAGCGAACAGCGCCAGCACAAATCCGATGATCCAGAAGCGCGCGATGATCTTCGACTCCTGCCATCCAAGGGCTTCAAAATGGTGGTGAATCGGCGCCATCCGGAAAATTCGTTTCTTGCGCAGCTTGTAGCTGCCCACCTGAAGAATCACGCTCATCAGTTCGACGACGAACATGCCCGCGATGAAGATCAAGAGGATTTCCTGCTTGATCAACACCGCGACCACGCCCATCGCCCCACCAAGCGATAAACTCCCGACATCTCCCATGAAGATGTCCGCCGGGTGCGCGTTCCACCAGAGGAAGCCGAGACTTGCTCCGGTGAGCGACCCGCAAAAAATCGTCAGCTCCGAGGTGAAGGGATTTCGCGCGAGCTGCAGGTACGTGGCGAATTCCCGGTTACCGCTCGTGTAGGCAAGGGCCGTCAGAGCTACCCCGGAGATCACCATCAGCCCGATCGCAAGGCCGTCGAGGCCATCGGTGATGTTCACCGCATTGCTCGACCCCACCACCACCAGCACAAAGAAGAAGTAAAAGGGCAGAAACGCGAACACATACGTAAACGGATTCCCCATCAATGCATGAATCAGGAAGTCCGGCTGGAACTGTTTCAGGAAGGGAACGTTCAATGTCGTGCTGTAGGCGCCGTAATACTGCATGACGGCCAGCACGCCTGTGATCACGGCCGCGACCAGCATCTGCAGGCCCATTTTCTGGCGCGCAGTCAGCCCCAGATTGCGTTTGTTCATCACCTTCGCGTAATCGTCGATGAAGCCGATGGTCCCGAACGCCACCAGCGCAAACAGGGCGATCCAGACGTAAAGACGCTCCAGGTCCGCCCACAGAAGCACCGGCACAACGATGCTGATGATGATGAGGACCCCGCCCATGGTCGGCGTGCCCGCCTTCTTCTGATGCGATTTCGGCCCGTCTTCCCGGATGTGTTGACCGATCTGAAATTCGCGCAGTTTCCGGATGAGCCACGGACCCAGCAGCACGCACAGGAACAGCGAGGTCAGGCTGGCGAACAGCGTCCGGACCGTGACATAGCGGAAGACGCGAAACGGTCCGACGGCGGGAAACAACCGCTCATAAAGAAGCCAATAAAGCATGATTCAGGCCCGGACCTCTCGTGGAACCTCATCGAACGCCCGCGCGATCGCTTTCTCCACCTGCACTCCGCGCGATCCCTTGAAAAGTACCGCATCGCCCGGCCGGACGATGCCGCGCAGAAAATCTCCCGCCTCTTCCGGCGAATCGAAAAAGGACGCGGCGCTGCCCGACAGTCCCGCTTCAATGGCTCCCTGAACCATGAAGCGGGCAGCGCCGCGTACGCCCAGAAGGGCATCAATTCCCTGCTCCGCCACGAAGCGTCCAATCTCGCGGTGCAGGGTCCCGGCCTCCCGGCCAAGCTCGAGCATTTCCCCCAGCACCGCGATTCTTCGCCGCGCCGGAGTGTTCCGAAGCAGTTCCAGCATGGAGCGCATGGCTTCGGGGTTTGCGTTATAGCAGTCGTCGATGACGGTCACGCCATTTCGCTGGATTCTCTCGCCTCGCATTTTTCCCGCGGCGAGAGTCCGGACGGCGTCGCGCAGCCGTTGGGGCTCGATCCCGAGCGCCCGCGCTACGGCGAGTGCGGCCAGCACATTGCTGACGCCGTGGCGGCCGGCCAGCGGCGTTTCGAAATCCACCCCGAGACAGCGGAAAGTCGCGCCTCCGGGGCAAAGCCGCAGATGCTCCGCCCGAACCTCCGCGTCTTCCGAAAATCCGAACAGGATCGACCGGCCCGGGTGGATGGTCCGGAATTCGCGCACACGTGTATCGTCGGCGTTCAGGACCGCCACGCCGTCCGCCGGAAGTTCCTCGATGAGTTCCCGCTTCGCCAGCGCGACCCCTTCGATCCCGCCTTCGAAGTACTCCGCGTGTGCCCAGCCCACATTCGTGACCACGCCGATCTGCGGCCGCGCGATGCGCGCCAGCTCGCGGATCTCGCCTGCGTGATTCATGCCCATCTCGATCGCCGCCGCGCGGGAGTCTTCCGGCAGGCGCAGAATCGAAAGCGGCACGCCGTATTGATTGTTGTAATTCCCGACGGTTCGGCCGGTTGGCATCGCGACGCTCAGCAGGCTTGCAACGGCGTCTTTCGTGGTGGTTTTTCCAGCGCTGCCGGTGATCCCGACCACCGTTCCACCCCATCGCTCCCGCGCCTTGGCAGCCAGCCGCTGCAGTGCCGCGAGCGAGTCCGGAACCATAAACTGCGGAATTTCCGCGTCTACAGGATGCTCGACAATGGCCAGCGCGGCGCCCTTCGCAGCCACCTGAGCCGCGTAGTCGTGCCCGTCGTTCGAGGGCCCGCGCAGAGCGAAAAAGCAGTCGCCGGGATTCACGGTCCGGCTGTCGATGCTCCACCCGGAAGCGGATGCGGCCGCGGGGTACGCATTGACGGCGACGGCGCGGGTATCCTCGGCAATCGAGACAAATGGAATCGTCACTGGCCGCCGCCCCCGCCCGAATCGACCCTTTTGCCGAACCCGAAGGCCCGTAATGCCTCGCGCGCCACCTCCCGGTCGTCGAAATGAATCGTGCGGTCGTGAAAAATCTGGTACGTTTCGTGCCCCTTGCCCGCCAGGATCACCACATCCCCGGCGTGAGCCTCTTCGATTGCTTTGCGGATGGCGGCGGCGCGATCGGGTTCCACGATCGTGCGCGTATCCGTGCGCCGCAGCCCCACCAGCGCATCGTTCATGATCTGGAGCGGGTCTTCCGAGCGCGGATTGTCGCTGGTAAGAATCACCACGTCGCTCAATTCGCCCGCCGTCTGGCCCATCAGAGGCCGCTTGGCGCGGTCCCGGTCGCCGCCGCACCCGAATAATGTGATGACGCGCTTCGCATTCAGAGTGTGGGCAACCGAGATGGCATTCCGCAGCGCGTCGGGCGTATGCGAGTAATCCACGACGACGGCGAACTGCTGCCCTTCGTCCACCCGTTCGAACCGGCCCGGGACACCGGCGCAGGCTTCGATGCCGCGCGCGATCACTTCGGGCTGGAACTGGAAGGTCATCCCCACACAACAAGCCGCAAGGATGTTGTACACATTGATTTTACCGATGAGCGGGGAACGGACTTCGAATCGCACCTTGTCGAAACCGACATCGAAGCGCAATCCGTTCAGACCGGAATGGATGTGCCGCGCCCGCACCATCGAATCGCTTCCGAGCCCGTACCAGAGCACCTCCGGCGAGTTGGGCCCTTTCGACGCCACTCCGGAGCGGAGCTTGCGGCCCCACTCGTCATCGCGATTGATGACGGCGTATCGGGGCGGAGGCGCGCCCGCGCCCGTAAACAGCCGCTGCTTCGCCGCGAAATACTCTTCCATCGAATGGTGAAAATCCAGATGGTCCTGCGTGAGGTTCGTGAAAACCGCGGTGTGAAAACGCAGCCCATAGACCCGCCCGAGCGCAAGCGCGTGCGACGACACCTCCATCGTTGCGGCGGGCGCGCCGTTTGCCGCGTCGAGTTCCGCCAGCATGCGGTGCAGATCGACCGACTCGGGGGTCGTGTTCGGCGCGGGCAGGATTCTCGAACCCAGGCGATACTCGATCGTCCCCGCAAGCAGGGTCGTCTTTCCGGCCGCGCGCAGGATCGAATCGACCAGATAATTCGTGGTGGTCTTGCCGTTTGTGCCGGTGATGCCCACCAGCGGGATCTTCTCGTCGAGCTTTCCGTAAAAGCTCTTCGAGGCGAGCGCCAGCGCGTGGCGCCCATGCTCGACCCGAATCCACGGAGCGGAAAAGCCTTCCGGCGCGGGAAGCTCACTGACAACCGCAGCCGCTCCGTTCGCCACTGCCTGCGCCGCGAACTCGCGCCCGTCCACGCGCGAGCCGGGGAAAGCGAAAAAGAGATAACCGGCCTTCACGCGGCGCGAATCGTAGTCGAGCCCCCGGATCTGCTCCTGCGCAAGCGAGGGCGACAATTCGGATTGCGTCGGTACTCCAGCCAGCGCCTCGCTTATGGTCATGTCAGCTTCATGTCAGCGGGCAAATACAATCCGAATCTGCTCGCCCCGTCGCAGCGGGCTGCCGGGCAGGGGCAACTGCGCGCGCGCCATTCCGCTGCCTTCAATCATGACGTCGATACCTTTGGCCGAGGACTCCTCCATGACGTCCCGCTTGGATTTGCCGCGGAAGTCAGGAACGACCGGTCCCCGGGGCGCAGCAGCGGCCGTTTTTACCTCAGAGTTGGCGCCTGCTGAGTCAACGGCGCCGCAGGAGGCGCCCGCACATTTCGAACCGGCATTCGCGGAATTCGCGTTCGCGGGCGGGATTTCGTCAGGATCCTTCGCTGGTTTCATCTGTTCGGCCAGCAACTGGCGGATGGTCGGATCGTCCTCCATAATGCTCGGCTCGCCGAGATCCGCAATGCTCAGATCGCTCGCGAACTCGCCCGGCTTTTCCTTCGCCGGCTTCTTGTTGGCGGCCAGATACTCTTCCGGAATGTCCTTCGGCACGTCGAGCATGCGGAGGGCTTCGGTCATGATTTTGGTGAACACCGGCGCCGCCGCGTCCGCCCCCTGACCGTTCTCGCCGGAGGTGTTATGGATCGTGACCAGCACCACGAGGGCCGGATTGGTGACCGGCGCGAAGCCGAGGAACGACGCATTGTAGTTGTGCGTGTAGTGGTGTGTTCTGGAGTCGAAGATCTGCGCGGTGCCTGTCTTGCCGCCCGACGTGTAGCCGTCGAGCCGCGCGTGCAACCGCCCGGTGCCCCGGAGGACGACGCCCTCCATCATCTGCCGCATGGTGATAGCCGTTTCGGGCTTGATCACTCGTACTGGAGGGTCGACCGGCGCCGTCCTGTCGCCGCGCTTCAGGATGAGTCTCGGCTTCACCAGCAATCCGCCGTTCGCCATGATGGAGCCGAGACGCGCCAGTTGTACGGAAGTAACGCTCACTTCCTGTCCCATCGAAATCGAAGCCAGGGAAGTGGTTCCCCAGTGATCGAGCGTTCGCAGCTTTCCGGCCGATTCGGCCGGAATCAGCAATCCGGTCCTCTGCCCGAAGCCGAACCGCCTTGCGTACTCATACATCTTCTCGCGCCCCACGCGCTGGCCGATCATGATGGCGCCGATGTTGCTCGATTTCTCAAGCACCTGCTGCATCGTGATCGTGCCGTAACCGTGGTGGGATTCGTGGATCACGCGGCCGGGAAGCTTCAGAACGCCGTTGCCTGTCGCGATCAGCGTGTCGGGCCGCATGCTCGTGGTTTCAAGCGCGGCCGAGAGCGTCACGACCTTGAATACGGAACCAGGCTCGAAAGGCACTGAAACGCCCAGATCGAAGCGGGCCATGGGATCGTCGCCCTTCCTCGGCGGCACGTTGGGATCGTAGGTGGGGTAATTGGCCAGCGCCAGAATTTCACCCGTATAGGGGTTCATGACGATCGCGGTGCCGCTCCGGGCGTGTTTGGCTTCGACCCCTGCCTTGAGTTCGCGCTCCGCGACGTACTGCATCCGTTCATCGATCGTCAGAGTCAGGGATTCGCCGGCCTGCGGCGCCGACTCCATGTGCGAATCCAGACCGCGGCGCTTCACGTCCATGACCAGCCGCTCGGAGCCGTCGTGGCCCCGAAGAACCTTGTCGAGAGCCCGTTCCACGCCCGCCGCGCCCTGATCGTCCTTGTACACGGCGCCGAGCACATGAGCCGCCACCTCTCCATCCGGGTAATGGCGCTGGCTCTCGGTGTGGAAGGTGACCCAGTCGAGATGCATTGCCTTGAGCCGGTCTGTCTCGAAGGGATCGATCTTTCGCTTCACCCACATGAACCCCTTGTGGTTCTGGCGCGCCCACTGCAACCTGCTGAAGAGAACATTCTGGTCGAGGTTGAGCGTGTTCCCCAGAACCTCCGTGGCGAGGCGCAGGTTTTGGATCTGCAGGGGATTGACGGAGACCGAAGCCACCGGAACGCTGATGGCAAGCGGCTGTCCATTGCGGTCGAAAATGGAGCCGCGGGGCGCGGGAATATCGATCTCATGCTCCTGCTGGGAGCGGGCTTTGGCGAGATATTGCGCGTGCTCGACGACCTGAAGCGTAATGAGCTTCCCGAAAATGGCGAGAGCCCAGAGTGCCAGAGCGAGCGTGAGGACGGTCAGACGGTTGACGACGGAATTGCCCGAGCGCAGCGATGCCCGATGCAAAGCTGCCCGATGCAGAGCGGCCCGCTGCAGGGAAGCGAGAGCGAACCGCGCCGCGCCGGAGAGACGCTCCGAAACGGCACGGTCGCGAAAGATGCGCGAAATACCGTGGTGAGGGAAATCAGGGCGCGCGAAAATGCGGCGCATGAAGACACGTTGACGGTTCCACCAAGGCGAATGACGCCACCGCGACCGGTTCCGCCCCCACACCGCCACAGCCGCAAACCCCTTTTAACGGGCGCCGAGCGGAGCCTGTGCGGGCGCCTGATTCCGCGCAAAGTTTCCGTCAACCTGGGAAGTTGTATCGAGATGAATGACCTGTTCGGCGCCGGGAGCGCCGAGACTGCGAAGGCGCGCCAGATCGTTTAACCGTTCCGGACTCAACAGGCTCGCTTCCTTGACGTCGAGCGCGCGCTTCTGGTCGATCAGGGTCTGCCTCTCCTGCTTCAAGGCTTCCAGCTTGTACCCGGCGAGCACCGAGCCGACATGCGGCGCAATGATGCTGGCCCCGAGCATCAGCAGAATGGCGGCCGCGCCCACGGCCGACCAGCACTCTCCGCGGGCGTTCGGGTCCGCCTGGCGCACCACGCGCGAATTATCGATCCGTTTGGAGTAGAAATAAATGCCGTCGTTCGGCAGTGGGCGCAGCAGGAACGGGTCCGCCTGCGCGCGCGCCTCCAACCGTTCCGCGGCGGTTGCTTCCGCATCGCTCCGTCCGGAGCGGCCAGGGCGCCGTCTTGCGCTCGTGTCCCGAATGAATGTTGCCAGGGTGGCCATGGCTTTGTCGTCTTCCTCGCTTACCTGCTGTCTGACTTGCTCTTGGTTGTTGAAACGATTTCCACCGCCCGCAGCTTGGCGCTACGCGACGGCGGGTTCTCCCGGACTTCCTGCTCGCTCGGCGTGAGGGGCTTTTTTGTCAAAATCAAAGCCCGGCCCGTACGCTGGAGCTCCCGGAAACTCTCCTTCACTTTTCTGTCTTCGAGCGACATGAAAGAAATGATGACGATCCGGCCACCCGGCTTCACCATTCGCGGTGCGCGATCGAGCAGCGCGTCCAGCTCTTCCTGTTCGCGATTGACCACCATCCTCAATGCCATGAAAGTGCGAGTCGCGGGGTGGAGTGGTCCCGTCCGAGGCACGGCCCGTTCCACTACACCCGCCAGGTGCAGTGTGCTCCGAATGGGCCGCGCTCGAACGATTGCTCCGGCTATCTTCCGCGCTCTCCTTTCTTCGCCGAGCTGGTAGATCCAGTCGGCGATTGCCTTTTCGGCACTGTGATTCAGCAGTTCGGCCGCTGTCACGCCACGCGTTTGGTCCATCCGCATGTCGAGCGGCCCTTCCGCCTGAAATGAAAACCCTCGCTCCGGGTCGGTCAACTGGTAGCGGCTCACCCCGAGATCCGCGATCAACCCGTCCAGATCGCTCTCGGCCAGCTCCGAGAAGCTCGCCCGCTGAAAAGTAATCCTGTCCGCCCACTCGGCCGCATTTCTGCGCGCCATTTCGAGTGACTGCGCATCGCGATCGCTCGAAACCAGCCTTCCGCCCTGCGTCAGCCGCGCCGCGATCGCAGCCGTATGGCCGCCGAGCCCGGCCGTGCAATCGAGATAACGTCCGTCGGGCCGCACCGCCAGATACTCCAGCGATTCGGCCAGCATCACCGGATAATGGCGCCCGGAAGATGCCGTTTCCGCCATCGAACGTCACCGGAGCCCTTCCATTTCCAGCGTCTCCAGATCCTTTGGCGCCTCCGCGAGCGCTTTCTTCTTCCGCTCCTGATACAGCGGATCGGTCAATATCTCAAGGTGGCCATTGCGCCTCATCAGGTGCAGTTCCTGGCCTTCCATTTCAAGCTCCCGGCGCAGGTCCGGGTGGAACAGCACCCTCCCCTGCCCGTCGATTTCCACATCGGCCCCAAGGTCCTGCGCGTTGAACAGGATGTTTTTCGCGGCCGACGGGTTCGCTTTATACGTATCGAAGAACTTTTCGTTCACTCGCCACTCGGCGATCGGGTATAGTTGCGCTATGCGGCGGTCCAGACTGGTCAGGAACAACTTGCTCTCCGGCAGACTCTTGAAAAACTGTACGAAATCGGCCGGTAGCCTGAGCCGGCCTTTGTCGTCGAGCCGGCCAGGATATCTCCCTCGGGGAAGTTCGACTGGAGCAACCGGATTTTGATTGATTTCCGCCACATTTGATCCAGAACCAGACCACCCGCTACCCACTACGGATTGTGGCACGACTCAGATCGCGTTGCAAGGGATAATTTTGAGCAAGTAGCTGAAATTGTGCGGGTTACTCAGATACTACGAGCTGCGTAATCGGGTGAAACCATACTATAACCAGGAAAAATGGCGAATGTATGGCGAAAACAGAACTTGGGGCGTGGTGGATGAAAAGTGGGGGCGAACTTGGGACTCAATCAAGCAGTACAGGCCTTTCTGTCCGTTTCTCAGAGCCTGCCGGTTCGAGAAGCTAGCGACCAGATTCTGATTGTTGGGCGGACCAAAGCAATCCAAGCCTTTTCTGTATGGTAGGTTAGCTGCTATATGCCCGGGTGGCGAAATCGGCAGACGCAACGGACTTAAAATCCGTTTCTCCGCAAGGAGAGTGCGGGTTCAATTCCCGCCCCGGGCACCAGTCAGATCAATCGTTTACGTTCAGAATCGGTTTTCTGTGCAAGCCTCCCGAACCGCCTGTTGTCACCATATTGTCACTGCTCGCCGCATTTTCAGGATCTCTGATGTAATTCTGTAGTCGACGTGCTGCGTCATGGAGATCCTTTTCGCTCACGATA
>CAZXCO010000184.1:0-19696 GCA_964639095.1 uncultured Solibacteraceae bacterium | reverse complement strand
TCGCCTGCTGCGGCACGGGTCCGAGACCGCCCCCCACCCACAGCTCGAAGCCGCGGCGGACCTTTCCGTCTTCCTCGCGCGTGGCGGCAATGACGCCGAAATCGTGCAGATGAATCAGCCCGCAGGCGTTCTCTTTGCAGCCCGAAAAAGCGAACTTGAACTTGCGGCCGAACGACTGCGCGTCGGGATGCCCCAGCATGAAATACGTGAGCGCCTTCGCGTACGGCGTGACGTCGAAGGTCTGTTCGCGGCAGACGCCGGCGATGGAACAGGCCGTGACGTTGCGAACCGTGTTACCGCAGGCCTCGCGGGTTGTGATTCCGACCGCGGCGAGACGCCGCATGATTGACGGCGTGTCTTCGATATGCACGTAGTGGAGCTGCACGTCCTGCCGGGTGGTGATGTGGGCGATGCCGTCGGAGTATTCCTCGCACAGATCGGCGAGCGTTTCCAGTTGAGTCGAATTCAGGCCGCCGAAGGGAATTTTGATGCGCTGCATTCCCGGGGCGTCCCACAGAGTATTGGGGCCCTTGGTGTTCGTGGAGGGGTAGTTGAGTGTGCGCGTTGTCGTGCCGTCGGAGCGCTGGCCATTGTCATATCGTTGCCCGTAAGCCCCGCGCCGCAGCCGGGTTTCCGCAAAGATCCGGTCGTCAATCTTCCCCTGCTTCTTGAGCGCGATCTCGTGCTCGAACACATCCAGCTCGGAAGCCAGGTGATCCGGGATGCGATCGCCCAGTTGAGCTTTCCACTGCGCATTGCTGGCTTTCATAAAACTTAATTACCCCTATGTATATCGGAATCGGGCAGATTCCTATTATAGCGGATCGGTAGTTTAATGGCTGCGCGCCTGGATCGCCCCGGTTGTTTCGCTGTCAGACGGCGGCGCCGATGCTGGAATTCTCCGCAATGCGGCCTGCGACGCGTTCCTGGCTGCGGCGGCGCGCCGCATCCACGAGCATCTTGCCGGCCCAGCGATAGACGTTGAACTGGCCCACGACCGAGCGCATGGAACGCATCCGGTCCTGCTGTTCCCGCACGGGCATGGTCAGCCCCACTGCCATCGCGCGGGCGCTGCCCTCGAGGTCGTAGGGATTGACGATCAGGGCTTCGGTCAGTTCCCGCGCGGCGCCGGTGAATTCGCTGAGAAGGAGCACGCCCTTCAGGTCGGAGCGGGCGGCGACGAATTCCTTGGCCACGAGATTCATCCCGTCGTGCAGGCTGCTCACGTAGCACAGATGAGCCGCCCGGTAGAACCGGAACACGGCGGGGGGCTCGTGATGCGAGCGAAGAAGGATGACCGGCTGGTAACCCGCCCGGCCGAATCGCCGGTTGATGCGGTCGGCGAGTTCCTCGACCGCGTCGCTCAATTGCTGATAGCGCTCAATCCGGGTTCGGCTGGGCGCCGCCACCTGCGCGAAGGTGAACCGCCCGCGGAATTCCGGGTAACGTTCGAGCAGCGTCTCGACCGTCATCAGCCGCTCCTCGATGCCCTTGGTGTAGTCCAGGCGATCGACGCCGACGCCCAGAAGCGCGTTGGGCTTCAGCCCGAGATCACGCCAGACCTGGGCGCGGCACTCCTCGGGATCGGGTGCATCCTCGGCCCAGCGGACCGGCCACTCGACGGCGATCGGATAAGGCCGGATCAGCGTGCGATGGCTCCGCATCACGACCGCGTTGTGCTCGCGGTCGATGCGTGTTTCGAGGTAGCGGTCCACCGAATCCAGAAAATTGTTGCAGTGGAGCTGGGTATGGAAACCGAGGATACTGCTGCCCAGCAGACCGGTGAGGATCTCGTCGCGCCAGGGGCAGATCCCCATGCGCTCCCCATTGGGCCACGGAATATGCCAGAACATGATCACGGTCGCAGCCGGCAGGCGCCTGCGGATCATGGCGGGCACCAGAGCGAAATGGTAGTCCTGGACCAGCACGATCGGATCGCTGGTATCGGCTTCCTCGCAGACGGCGTCGGCGAACTTCTGGTTCACGATCTGGTAGTGCCGCCAGTCCTCGGCCCGGAACGCGGGCCGCGCGTGGGCCACGTGGCAAAGGGGCCACAAGCCTTCGTTGGAGAACCCGTAGTAATAGCCCTGCTCTTCAGCTTCCGTGAGCCATATGCGCCGGATCTCGTAGGATTTTTCCTCGGGAGGAACGCGCACGTGGTCCCGGCGGTCCACTGTCTCGCGATCGGCTGTGCCGCTGCCATGTGCGATCCACACTCCGGAGCAGGCGCGCATGACCGGCTCGAGCGCCGTCACCAGGCCGCTGGCGGGGTGCCGGACCTCGATTCCGCCTTCTCCGGTGTATTGATGGACGTAAGGCTCGCGGTTGGCGACGATGATGATTTTTTCGCCGTGCAGATGGCGGTTCAGCGTTTGCTTCAGGCGTTCGGCCGTCCATTGCCCGGGGTCGCCTTCGCGGTCGTTCGCAATCTGGGCCGCCAGTTCGAGGACATCCCCGAGAATCGGCTGGAACTCACGCTTCGGTTTCCCGTTCTCTTTTACGCCGCGGAGTGAGTTGTGCAGGTCCCGGATCCAGTCATACCGGGCTCGTTTTGCCGCCAGCAGAGGTACGCCGTAGGCGAGAATCGCGAGGATGCCGAAGACCCCCAGCAGAAAGTTGCGCGTCTTGGCTTCGCGCTTGCCGATGAAGCTCAGGTCATGCAGGAGGGTCACGAAACCGAGTTGCTGCCCCTCGCTCTCGAGCGGCATGACGCTGACGTAGACGCGCCCGCTGGGGAGCGTCGCCACAGTGTTCCAGGACTGAAAGCGGTCGACGCCGTCGATAGTTACCCGTGCGCGGCTGCCGACGATCGAACAGCGAAATTCCTCCGGGAATCCCTGAGTCCGCGAACGGGGCGTCAGGTCGGCGTTGCAGACCGCAACGCCCATGACGCGCTCGTCACGCGCCAGGTCCTGCAACTGCCGGCGAAGATTCTGGGGATCGTACCAACTGCTCGTGAGGGACTGGCGCGCGGCAACCAGAGTCGTCTGAGAACGCAGATTGACATCGCGTTCAAACCACTTTCGAGCCGTGGCTTCGACAAACCCGGAGGCGGCCCAGGTGAGGAGACCGAGTCCAACGATCAGAGCCAGTACAAAGCGGGCCATACGTGGCATCTGAATTGATTAAAGCATATTAATGACCATAATTGTCGAATTGCCAGGACGTTGGAGCACAGTCGGCGCAGCCCCGCAGGGGGTCGGCTCACAGGTGCGGGCCCCCCCACCGCTGGATCCGGGTGTTCTGAAACGCCCCATCGGCAGGCGGCGTCTGAGTTACAATCCAGATATTGATCAGAATTGCAGAAACGCGCCGATTGCATCGTGTGATTCGGGTCAATTCTGCCGGGGGCACAAGAATGTATGACTGCTAAAACTGTTTGGATCTCCGCGACCGGCCTCGCCCTGCTGCTCGTCATCCCTGCAATTTCCCAGGACAAACCGGCCAGCAAGAAGAATTCCTCCTCTGCGAAGCGGGAGACAGTCGCCAAGCCGCTGACGGAAAAGCAGCTCAAAAAGAAGGAGAAGGCGCTCAGGAAGGAGCTGGAAACGCCCTGGAAGAAGTGGCTCGATGAGGATGTCGCCTACATCATCACCGACGAAGAGCGCAAAGCCTTCAAGCAGTTGAATACCGACGAAGAGCGCGAGCAGTTCGTCGAGCAGTTCTGGCTGCGCCGGGACCCGACGCCGGATACGGTCGAGAACGAATATAAGGAAGAGCACTATCGCCGCATCGCGTACGCCAATGAGCGGTTCGCCTCCGGTATCCCCGGCTGGAAGACCGACCGCGGACGCATTTACATCACGTTCGGTCCTCCGGACGAGCGCGATGAGCACCCCTCCGGCGGCACATACGAGCGGCCGGATGCCGAAGGCGGCGGCGAAACCACGACATTCCCGTTTGAAGACTGGCGCTACCGGTACATCGAGGGCATCGGAACCGACGTCGAGATCGAGTTTGTGGACACGACCATGACCGGCGAGTACCACATGACGATGGATCCGTCGGAAAAAGACGCCCTGACCTACGTTCCGGGCGCCGGCCTGACGCTGGCCGAGCAACTGGGCCTCAGCGACAAGATGGCCCGGTTCAACCGGACCGACGGCACCCACATGGGCGCTGCCCTTGGAGCCACGCCCGCCAGCTACGACCAGTTCGACCGGCTGGAGCAGTTCGCGAAACTACAGCAGGCGCCGAAGGTGAAGTTCAAGGACCTGGAAGAAGCCATCACCACGCGCATTACCTATAACGTGCTTCCGATGCAGGTTCGTGTCGACTACGTCCGGGTGACGGATTCGTCGGTCATGACCAACGTCACGGTCCAGTTCGAGAACAAGGACCTCCAGTTCCAGGCCAAGGACGGGGTCGAAAAGTCGCTGGTGAACCTGCTCGGCCGCGTCAGCACGATGACGCGGCGGCCGGTGACCACCTTCGAGAAGCCTCTCGAAATCGATGCTCCGCCCGATATGCTCCAGAAGTATGCCCAGCAGCGCTCGATCTATCAGCAGTCGGTGCCGCTGGCGCCAGGCCGCTACCGCCTCAGTATTGTGGCAAAAGATACAGTTGCCGGAACAATGAACAACTATGAGGTGGCGCTCGACGTGCCGCACTTCGATGACGACAAGCTCGCATCCAGCAGCCTGATTCTGGCCGACACCATCGAAAAGCTGCCCACGAAGAGCATCGGCGGAGGCATGTTCTCGATCGGCGACAGCAAGGTTCGCCCGCGTATCGGGAACAAGTTCTCGAAGAACGAGAAGATGGGGATCTATCTCCAGCTTTATAACTTCGCCCCGGATGCAAAGACCGATAAGCCGGCCGGATCGATCGAATACGAAGTGGCCAGGAGCGGATCCAACGACAAGATCATGGCGTTCACGGAAGATGTCGCGAGTATCGCGAATGCTTCCGCCAGCCAGGTGACCATTGAGAAACTGCTTCCGCTGAGTTCTCTTGCACCGGGGACCTACACCATAAAGGTCAAAGTGACCGACAAGAACCGGAACCAGACGGTGGAGCAGCAGGGGAATTTTACGGTAAGCTGAAAGAAGTTTGTAGTCGCAAGGAACATGAAAGGCGCCAAGGCAATACGCCGGTTGCGGTCGGTCCTGGCTCACGCAGCGACGAAAGCTGCGGGTTCTTTGGTGATTCCTTCACTCTGCGGCGCATTGCTGCTGGGCACGCCGTGCGCCTGGGCCGTATCCCCCGTTCAGTTTTCCGGTGAGCTTGGCGGTATCGTTACGGACGTCGGCGGCAAGCCGCAGCCCGGCGCGATCGTTCTCCTCTATAACAAGCAGGACGTGCTGTTGCAGCGCTCCGCGACAGACGCTCTCGGCACTTTCGCCTTCGGCGATCTGCTGCCGGACCTGTATTCGGTAAACGTCTCTCTCTCCAGCTTCGTGCCCGCGATCAAGCAGCGGATCCAGATCAAGGCGGGGATGAGAAGCCTGCTCGAGATCAATCTTTCGCGCGTGTTCAGTTCCGTCCAGGTGGTTTCGACGCTGCCTCTGCCGGGCGGGCTGATGACCGACAACTGGAAGTGGGCGTTGCGCGCCGACAGCGCGAAGAGGCCGGTGCTTCGCATTCTCCCGGCGCACCAGGAGCGGACGGATTCGCCGCCCGAGCCCGGGCCACCGGTTTTCAGCGGGTCGCGTGGTCTGGTCCAGTTTTCGGCCAGCGACGGCGGGACGACGAGCGACGGGCAGGGGGATCTGGGCACACAGTTCGCTTTTGCAACGTCACTCTATGGCGGTAATCAACTGCAGGTGGCGGGCGACGTCGGCTATGCCTCCGGAACGACCGCACCTTCAGCGGCCATCCGGACGACTTACAGCCGCGAGTTTGCCGAAGGCCTCAAGCCGGAAGTCTCGGTCACGATGCGGCAGTTCTACATCCCGCTGCGAATCGGGCAAAGCTTCACCACGGGGCCGCAGGGCGAGGGGCCGCTGCCGACGCTCCGAACCGTGGGCGTCAGTTTCGAAGACAAGACACAGATCAGCGATGCGCTCCAGATGCAGTACGGCTTCGCGTTCGATAATGTCTCGTTCCTCGACAGCCTGCACTATTTCAGCCCGTACGCGAAGCTGACGTATGCGCTGCCGCGGGGCAAAGTGGATTTCACCTGGACCTCGGGCGATGGAAGGCCTGAACTGGGGATGGGTCCGCTTGACCCGAGTACCGATCTGCAGCGCGATCTGGCGGCGCTCGCCGTCCTTCCGCGGGTCACGCTGATGGACGGCCATACGCGGGTGCAGCGCGGAAACGATTTTGAACTGGGCGTGTCGCAGCGTTTCGGCTCCCGGGAGTTCCGGGTGTCGGCATATCGCGAACGCGTTTCGAACACGACGCTGACGCTCGTCTCCACCGATTCAGGCCTTTTCCCGGGCGATCTGATGCCGGATCTTTTTTCGAATGGCGCTCTTTTCAACATGGGCAAATTCGACAGTTACGGCTACACGGCATCGGTTACGCAGGATGTGGGCGATAACTACAAGGTCACGCTGATCTACGGATCGCTCGGCGTCGTTTCTCCCCATGCCGGAGACGGCGCGATCGCGACGGCTGACGATCTGCGAAACATCATGGAGGTGGGGCGTCGCCCTGCCCTTACGCTGCGGGTCTCGGGCGCCGTAAAAGCAACGGGGACGCGGGTCATCGCCAGCTATCAGTGGACGGATTACCGCTCCGCCACCCCGGGTCCGCTCTATTCAACCGAACCTGCTCGTCCGGAACCCGGACTGAACGTGGTGTTGCGGCAGCCGATGCCCGCGATTCCGCGTATGCCCTGGCGCATGGAAGCCTCCGCCGAGCTGCGCAACCTGCTGGCGCAGGGCTATCTGCCTCTGGCGACTTCCGGCGGGGATCAATTTCTGTTGATCAATACGCCTCGCAGCATTCGCGGCGGAATTGCTTTTGTATTCTGACGTTTCGCGTTTTGTGAACCATGAGATGGCTGGTATTGCTGGCGCTGGGCTCCGTCGTGCACCCTTCGATTGCGGTGCGTGACATCGACGGGGTCGTCAGGGAACCCCTCAAAGTGGAAAAGGGCCACACCGAAGCGCTGTTCTTCGTAACCAACGATTGTCCGGTTTCCAATTACTATTCGCATGAGATCCGGCGCATCTGCGAAGACTATGCGCACCGGGGGCTCGGCTGTGCGCTGGTTTACACAGACCCGGCGATGACCGACGAACAGGCGCGGCAGCATGCCCGCGAATACGGTCATGGAGCTTATCCGAAGATTGTGGACCGGGCCCACGCACTGGTCAAGGCGACGGGCGCCGCGGTCAACCCGACCGCGGTCGTGATTGAACCGGGGGGCGTCATCGCATACCGGGGCCGCATCGATGATTTCTACGCCGGAATCGGCAGGCCGCGTCGCATCGTCACAAAGCACGATTTGCGCGCTGCGCTCGATGAAGCCGTCGCCGGCGAGCCCGTCAAAGAGCCGGAAACGACCCCGGTCGGCTGCTACATCCAGTAGAGGTCACACAGGCGCTGTAAAGTCATTCCTGCCCCGGAATCAGCGCGTAGGAATGATCCCAGGCGGCATGATTCCCGACAGGCTCGCCCGAAATCACCATCTCGACGCGGCGATTGGCCTCTCGTCCGGCGGGGCTGGTGTTGGGACCAAGCGGGTGGCTGTCACCCAGCCCACGGGCCTTCACACTGCCATCGGGGAGGCCCTGCGCGATCAGCAGATTGCGTACCGCGTTGGCGCGTTCGAAGGAGAGAGCCTGCGTTTCGTCACTATCCGTGTTCCCCTCCACATCGACATGCAAGCCCGGATGTTCTTTGACGATCGCGGCGACTCGCTCTAACAGTCCGGAGATTTCGGGCATCGGCTCGGGTCCGTCGAAATCGGCATCCGTCAGAGTGGCAACCAGACCGCGCCCGGTATCGCGCGCCGGCAAAAGGTTACTGAGGCTCTGGAGCATCGTCGTCCGCAGTGACTCCTGCGGGCTCGGTTCTTGCTGCGCCTGCTGTTGCCCGCTTTGTGGTTGCGTGCGTTGCTGCTGAGGCGCCTGCGCCTGCACTGGCGGGGCGGCCGCGCGCGACTCCGCGGCTGCCGCCGGTTCCTGCGCGCTTCCCTGGAATTGTGCCGCACTGGCACGCGCGGCTGCCACCTCGGCCTCGGCCTGCTCGCGGGCCGCGCGCTCCGCGTCAGCACGCGTCCGGGCCGCTTCGGCTTCCGCATTCGCGCGCCGGGCTTCCTCTTCCGCGCGAGCCTGCGCCTGCTGCGCCGCCGCGACGGCGGCCTGCGCGTTTGCGATCTTCTCCTCCTGCTGTTTGCGTTCCGCAATGGCCCGCGCGTCTTCGGCGGTCTGAGCCGATTCCCGGGCGTTCTCGACGATTTCCCGGTTCGATCCCTTATTGGTTTCCAGGCGCCGCGCGGCGTCATAAAGCTGCTGCGCGCGGGCTAATGTCGGGGCTGCGTACTTCTCCGCGTTCGCCGCGCGGGCGATTCCGAGGGCGTTTTGCGCCTCATAGACTTCCAGGATGGCCTCGTAGCGGTCCATCGAGACTTTGGGTGCATTGGCAACGTCGGGCCCGGGCTGTTCAGGGCCGCGCCAGGTGTACTGACCGCGAGGCATCAATTCATATCTCGCCTGGACCTGCTCGATTTTGCCCGCCGTATCCGGCCGCACCTGGTTCTCGAGCACGACAACGTTGCTCGGCTGTCGCGCGGCCGAATAGGGTTCGGCGGTCACAATCAGGCCGAAAGCCTGCAGATCGGTGCTCACGTGGACGCTCGCCTTGTTCGACGGTCCGGGAACAATTTCCGCGATATTGCGGACTCCACCCTCGGGCGTAATGGCCCATAGCGTGTAGGTCAGGTATTCGCGTCCAAAACGCTGCGGCGGCAGCATGTGCTCGAGACTGGCATCGATCTCAGTGCGCCCGCGCCTGGATTCCACAGTGGCGTGGCCTTTTGTGTCAGGCATCAGAATCGTGCCTTTGAAGTCGATTGTTGTGGGGCCGTTACGGTACTGGTAATTGATCGCACTGACGGTACTTTGCAACACGTTTACATGAAATATCGGTGCGGTTCCGCCCTTCGGAGCCTCCTGCCCGGAGGCAGCCAGCGTCGCGAAGAGCACCGCTGACCCGAGAATCTTAACAATCGCTTTCATAATGGCAACTCCCTCACCTGCCATTAAGGCAACCTTTGGACCACAACGACAGCAACAAATAGTACGATCGTTGGTGAAAATGGACGTTTTTGAACACTGTCCGGAAAACAGGTCGGAACCGTGCATTGTACGTGCGCCGATACGTTATGCCAGCCGCGAACTTTTCCTCCCGCCGTACGTATTAAAGTTCTGAGCCGCACACATGGCCGCGAAAAAACGAAGGCGCATTCTCTGGGTTACACTCACTCTCCTTGTGCTTGTGAGCGCCGCATTCTTTTCCCTGAAGGCGATTAACGACAAGCCTGCCAGGATCGACCCCGAGAAACTGGCGAAGGTGGAGCGGATCGATCTCGCCCGTTCGGTGGTGGCGACAGGCAAGATACAGCCCGTCACGCAGGTCGAAATCAAATCCAAGGCCAGCGGCATCATTCTGAAGCTGCCGGTCAACGTGGGCGATTTCGTGCATAAGGGCCAGGTCATCTGTGAACTGGATCAGAACGACCTGATTCCGGCACTGCACCAGCAGGAGGCGGCGCTGCATGTGGCGCAGGCAAACCTGCGGAGCGCCGAAGCGGATTACGAGCGCTACAAGGTGGATGCAGCCGGACCGGACGTGCCCTTCCTCAGGAGCGATATGGAGCGGGCGCGAAAGATGTTCGCGGACGGCCTGATCGCACAGAACGTCCGCGACGACGCCGAAAAGAACTACGAACTCGCGTTGCAGAAGCAGGAATCGGCCAAAGCCAACCTGGGGAGCGCGACGGCCGCGATCGCCAAGGCACAGGCGGCTCTCGAACAGCAACAGGCCTCCGTATCGATTGCCGAGGAAAACCTGCGCAATGCGACGATCGTTTCGCCGATCGACGGCGTGGTTCTCTCGCGCGACAGTGAGGTCGGCAGTTCCGTCAGTTCCATCCTGGTGCTCGGTTCGAGCGCGACCCTGATCATGACCATTGGCGATTTGAATGAGGTCTACGTCAAAGGCAAGGTCGACGAAAGCGATATCGGGAAGGTCTACCTGGGACAGCCCGCACGCATCACGGTCGAGTCGTTCAAAGATCAGAAATTCGATGGCCGGGTCACCAAGATCTCGCCCATGGGCACCGAGAAGGACAATGTGACGACGTTCGAAGTACGCGTGTCGATTTCGAACGAAAAGCACATTCTCAAGGCCCAGATGACGGCCAACGCGGAGATCATTCTCGACGAACACAAGGGCGTGCTCGCGATTCCGGAGGGTGCGGTTCTCTATAACAAAGATCGATCGACCGCAGCCCAGATCCCGGACCCCACCAACGAAAAGGGTGTGCGCCGCGTCGCGATTACCACGGGCGTCAGCAACGGGTCGAAGACGGAAGTGGTCAAAGGGCTGCGCGAGGGCCAGCAGGTGATTCTGCAATGAGCTCCCGCCGCGCCGGGCGCCTGCAGTAGCACCGCGGCTATGACGTACTTGTCCGAACTCGTGGGGCAGGTTCTAGAAAGCCTGTTCCGCAACAGGCTGCGCAGCTTCCTCACTATGGCGGGCATCGCCTGGGGGATCGCCTCCATCGTTCTGATCGTGGCGATGGGCGACGGCTTCAAAGCCGGCCAGCGCAACAACATGAAGACGCTCGGCGAGAATATCGTGATTCTGTTCGGAGGCAGAACCGAAATGCAGGCGGGCGGAGAGCGCGCCGGGCGCCGCATCCGGCTCAATTACTCCGATGTCGAGAATATCCGGCAGGAAAGCTGGCTGGTCCGCCGCGTCGCAGGCGAACTCGACGGCAACGTGCGGGTGACGAGTCAATACAACAGCGGATCGTTCGATGCGGCTGGCGTCGAAGCCTTTTTCCCCGAACTGCGCACGATCCCGATCGGCGGCGGCCGCTTCTTCAACGAGACCGACGAAAAGAACGCAGCGCGGGTCTGTGTGATCGGCGTGGAAGTGAAAAAGCAGTTGTTCGGCGGGCGCACCGACGTGGTCGGGCGCGAGGTGGCTGTGAATTCCATTCCCTACAGGGTCATCGGAGTCATGGCGGATAAGCAGCAGAACAGCAGTTACTCGGGGCTCGACGAAAAGAAGGTCTGGCTGCCGTATACGACGATGACGCGGGATGTGCCGCCGGTAAAGTATTATGTCCCCGGCTACCTGGACGAAATCCTGTATCAGCCGCGCTCGCTCGATGAATACGAGGAAGCGCGCGCGCAGGTGAAGAAAATTATCGGCCGGGCGCACGATTTCAATCCCGCCGATACGAGCGCGCTCGGGATCTGGGATACGGTGGAGGACCAGCGCCGGGTCGCCGGCATCTTCGACTCCATGACGCTGTTTCTGGGCTTCATCGCGCTGGTCACGTTGTCGCTGGGCGGCATCGGCGTGATGAATATCATGCTGGTCACGGTTTCCGAACGAACGCGCGAGATCGGACTGCGAAAGGCGCTGGGGGCCACACGCCTGCGCATCATGATTGATTTTCTCGCCGAAGGCTGTGTGCTTGCCTTCGCCAGCGGCCTCATCGGCTGGAGCGTCGCGTTCGGACTTTCGAGCGCTCTCAAGCTCGTCAAAATGCCGGACATGTTCCCCGGTCTCCCCGTGAGCGGAACCACATCGGCGGTCGCGTTCGGCACGCTCACGGTCATCGCGATCGCGTCGGCCCTGTTTCCGGCCTGGCGCGCCGCTTCGCTCACGCCGGTAGAGGCGCTTCGTTATGAACGTTAGAGGCATTCTCACCGAAGCCGCCGCGGCGCTGAATTTCAACCGCCAGCGCAGTCTGCTCACAATGGCGAGTCTTGCCTGGGGCGTGGCCTGTTTTGTGATTCTCTACTCCTACGGCGAGGGCTTCGGCGTAGCGATGCGCAGTTCTTTTCAAGCCGTCGGGCAGGATCTCGTGCTGATGTTCGGCGGACAGACGTCGTCGCAGGCGGGCGGCGAGCGATCGGGGCGAAAGATCCGCCTGGAACTGGGCGATTCGGAACTGATTCGGGAGAACGTTCCTCTGGTGAAGGCGGTCTCGGCGGAACTGCAGATCCAGGACGCCACGCTCGTGCGCGGATACCGGCAGCAGAACATCATGGTGCGCGCGGTCGAAGTGCCGTACGGCGTTGTCCGGAATATGTCGCTCTCCGCCGGGCGCTGGATTTCGAATGAAGACTACCAGAACAAAGAACGCGTCGCGGTGATCGGAGCCAAAGCTTCGCAGAAACTCTTTGGCGATATCCCGCCGGAAGGCGAGACCATTACGATTAACGGCCTGCCGTTCGAGATCATCGGCCTGCTCAAGACCAAAACGCAGATTTCCAACTACAACAGGCCGGACAACGAGTGCGTCTTCATTCCTCTCTCGACGGCCGCCGCCCTGAAGGACATCAAGTATCCGACGAACCTGGTGTGGATGCCGGCCAATCCCCTTTTCCGGCAGCGGGCGATCAAGGACGTACGGGCCGTGCTGGCCCGCGCGCACAATTTTTCGCCCGGAGACGAGCGGGCGCTCCAGCTTTTCGTCTTCAACGAATTCATGAAAATCATCGACACCATGTCAACGGCGCTGCAGGTCCTGCTGGGCCTGATCGGGTCGCTGACGCTGGCCATTGGCGGCATCGGGCTTGCGAATATCATGCTGGTTTCGGTGACCCAGCGCACGCGCGAGATCGGGGTTCTCAAATCGCTCGGAGCCACACGCGCCGCCATCCGGTTCCAGTTTCTGGCTGAAGCCATGGCGATCGTCACGCTGGGCGGCCTGATCGGCGTACTGATCGGCTGGGGAGCCACGGCGGCTATCCAAACGCTGCCCCTGCTCGGACCGCTCTTCAAGGACACCAGCGGAACGGGGGACATCCACCTTCAGATCTCGCGCTTCGCGGTGATTGCATCGACTTCGGTGCTCGAGGGCATCGGGTTGATTGCGGGGCTGCTCCCGGCCCTGAAGGCGTCGCGGCTGGATCCGATCGAGGCGCTCCGGTACGAATAGTCCGGGACCGCACCCTACAGAGGCTTGAGATCCGCCAGCATCGTCGGAACCAACTCGGAGACCGTCGGATGGATGTGCATGGCCCGCTGGATGACGGTGAAGGGCGCCTTCGCGTACATCACGTCGAGAATCGAATGGATCACCTCATCGCCACCTGTGCCCAGAATGGAGGCGCCGAGGATCCGTTTCGTCTCCGCATCGACCAGGATTTTCATGAAGCCCTGTGTCTCGCCCTTTTCGAGAGCCCGGCTCACCTTCGTCATCGGCCGCGTCGCCATGAGAGCGGGCCGGCCCGATCGCCGCACCTGCGCCTCCGTCATTCCGGCGCGCCCAAGCGGCGGATCGATATACAAGGCGTAAGCCGGAATGCGGTCGCTGACGCGGCGCGGGTCGTGATCGAGCAGATTGGCGGCCACAATCTCGAAGTCGTTGTAAGACGTGTGGGTGAAACCGCCCCGGCCGTTGCAGTCTCCCAGCGCCCAGATCCCCTCGACGCCGGTGCGCAACTGATCGTCAACCGTGATGTAGCCGTGGGCGTCGGTGCGAACGCCCGTGTTTTCGAGACCCAGATCGTCCGTATTGGGCCGCCGTCCCACAGCCATCAGTACGTGGGAGCCGGGCACTTCGGGAGCTCCCTCGGCACACTCCGCGCGCACGGCGATCCCATCCCGGTCCTTCGCGACGGCAATGCACGTGGCGTTCAAACGGATTTCGATGCCTTCGGCCTCCAGAATCTCTCTGATCGAAGCCGACACGTCCGCGTCTTCGCGTTCGATGAGGCGCGCATTTTTTTCGACGATCGTCACGTCGCTGCCGAAGCGCCGGAACATCTGCGCGAACTCGAGCCCGATGTAGCTGCCGCCGACGATGACAAGATGGCGCGGCAGGAAGTCGACCTGCATCATCGAGCTGTTGGTGAGGTAAGGGACTTCGGCGAGGCCTGGCATGGGGGGAATCACGGCCCGTCCGCCGACGTTGATGAAGATCTGCGGAGCCGTAATCTTCGTCTCGCCGATGGCGATCTCCGAAGGCGATTCGAATCTGCCGTGGCCTTCATAAACGGTGCAATTCGGCAGATTCTTCAGCCAGTGTTCGAGGCCGTTTCTCGACTGGCCGGAAACGTCGTCTTTGCGCGCTTTGACGCGCTTCATATCCACACGGACACCGTTGCCGGTCACCACGCCGAAATCGGCGGCGCGCCGGGCGAGGTGCGCGGCATACGCGCTCGCGATCATGGTCTTGGTCGGAACGCAGCCGGTATTGACGCAGGTGCCGCCGAAGAGCTTTCGTTCGATGATGGCGACTTTTTTGCCCGCTTTCGCCAGACGGGCCGCGAGACCCGGTCCGGCCTGGCCGGTTCCGATAATGATGGCATCGTAGCGCGCCGGCATGGGAATCCGAGCGTTCAGATGGCCGCAGCCCGTGAAGTCCCTGCCGGTCTTCGCAACGGAAAAACCGGTCCGGGAAAACGCACAGGCGGAGGAGCCTTTTCGAGCGGCATGGGTTTCATGATAGACCTGCCATCGTGGCTCGTCTATTCCGGGATGTTGCCGTTTTCTCAGTTGATGGCGCGCCGGGGCGGCGGGCGAACATGATAATCTCAGACAGCTTGATCGGAAAGCCGGTCGGGGGCCGATAGAGGAATCGGGCGAATGACAAAACGGAAGAGCGTCAAACTGCTCAGCCTCGGGTTCCTCGCTCTGAGCGCGGTCTATGCCTTCCAGCGGCCCTTTCGCGAATATCCCGGCATCGAGTACAACACAGTCCCGCTGCCATCGGATTATCAGGAAAAAACCGAATGGGCGTTTGCCCGCCTGATGTATCCGCAGGCCGGGGTGCGCGGGTTCGGCTTCCGCCGGGGCGGCGGCGACTGGCGGGAAGGCAATTCGATGTGGACGCAGGACTATCCGCGGGCCGACCGCCACTTTTCCAGGGCGCTGCGCCGTCTGACCCGGATCCACGTGCGCTCCGTCGAGCAACCGGTGAACCTCGACGATGGCGACGACGTGGAAAACTGGCCCTGGCTCTATGCCGTTCAGGTGGGCCAGTGGCGGCTGACGGATGCCCAGGCGGCGAAGCTTCGCGAATACCTGCTGCGCGGCGGTTTCTTCATGTGCGACGACTTCTGGGGCGAAGCGCAGTGGGAAAACTTCATGGAAAGCATGCGCCGCGTTTTCCCCGACCGGCCGGTGGTCGACATTCCCGACGACGACCCGATCTTTCATTCCGTCTATGACCTGGACGATCGTTATCAGGTGCCGGGCGCACGTTATATACAGACCGGCGTGACGGAAAAGTGCGAAGGCTGCCCGCCGCGATGGAGGGGAATCTATGACGACCGGGGCCGCGTAATGGTGGCGATGACCTTCGATTCCGATCTGGGAGACTCCTGGGAGTGGGCGGACGACCCGGGTTATGACGAGAAATTTTCCGCGCTTGGAATCCGTATTGCGGTGAATTACATCGTGTACGCGATGACGCACTGAGTTTCACGGAAACGCCCGATCGGAACCCTTCCGGAAACCCGTGCTATTCTGGCCGCATACGAAGGACATGCGCTTCCGCATTGCGATACTCGCGGTCCTGTTGTGCTGCGGGTTTTCTGCACTGCTCGCCTTCCAGGCCCGCTTCAGGGAATATCCCGGCGAAGAGGACAATCCGGCGCCTGTTCCAAAGGACGCCTTCGAGCAGACCGAGTGGACGTTCGCGCGCCTGCGCTATCCCTCCGGACGCTATTCCGGCTATAGCGGCGAGCGCGGGAGCTGGCCCATCGATTTCCCGAAGGCCGACCGGCAGTTCCTTCAGGGCATCCGCCGCCTTACCCGCATCCACACCCGCTCCACCGAGCAGGTGATCGATCTCATCAACGATCCACAGGAAATCTTCAACTGGCCGTGGGTTTATGCGGTCGAAGTGGGCCACTGGGATCTCACCGACGAGCAATGCAAGCTGTTGCGCGAATATCTGCTGCGGGGCGGCTTTCTGATGGTGGATGATTTTCACGGTACATTCGAGTGGGACGTCTTTACGCAAAGCATGAGCCGGATTTTCCCCGAACGGCCGATCGTCGAACTGCCGGATTCCGATCCGATCTTCCACACGGTGTATGATTTGGATCACCGAGTGCAGGTGCCTGGGCTCCAGTACCTGTACAGCGGGCGGACATATGAGAAGGACGGGATAGTCCCGCACTGGCGCGCGATTTACGACGACAAGGGACGTGTGATGGTGGCGATGTGCTTCAATCAGGACGACGGGGATGCGTGGGAACACGCGGACAATCCGCTTTACGCGGAGAAATATACAACTCAGGCTTACCGTTTGGGTATTGATTACGTCATCTATTCGATGACCCATTAGTTTTCGGGTGCGGAGCCATGTTCGAGTTCCTCTTCAAATATCCGCCGGCGGTTTTCTCCAAGGGCAAATTTCTCCTTCTTTCGGGATGGCCCGTCTGGCTGCTGCTTCTGCTGATCGTGCTGGCGGGCGCGGGCCTCTTCTGGAATCTGCGGCAACGGCAGGGACTGCTCACCGATTCACGCAAACTCCTGATCTGGCTGGCCCAGACGGCGCTGATTGCGCTGGTGTTGTTCATGCTGTGGCATCCCGCGATCAGCGTGGCGCGGCTCCGCCCGCAGGAAAACGTCGTCGCGGTGCTGGTGGACCACTCGCGCAGTATGGGGATCGCGGACGACGGGAAACAGCGGCTCCAGAGCGCCGAGGATCTTCTCAATAACCAGCTGCTGCCCGATCTGCAGAAGCGCTTCCAGGTCCGGCTTTACGAATTCGGCCGCGATGCAGCGCGCATCGGCCAGGCGAGGAGCCTGGTGGCGGACGATAACGCGACGCGGATCGGAGACAGCCTCAAACACATCGCCTCCGAGGCGGGCACGATGCCGCTGGGCGCGATCGTCGTCCTGACCGACGGGGGCGACAACACGGGCGGCATCGATCGCGACACGATCTCGCAACTGCGCGCTCTGCGGGTGCCCGTCCATACGGTGGGGTTCGGCCCGGATCACTTCGCCAAAGACATCGAAATCGTGGATGTGGCGGCTCCGGCACGCGCGCTGATCGGGTCGAGGGTGAGCGCGCGGGTGGCGATCCGTCAGCACGGGTACGCCGGGGCGAAGGTGAAGCTGATCGTGCGCGAGAACGATCACCCGATCTCGGAACAGGAGATCACGCTGAAACCCGACGCCGAGCAGAGCGAAACAGTGGTTTTCGATTCGGGCGGGGCCGGTGCGCACAGCTTCCAGATCGGCGTAACGCCGCTGCCGGACGAACAGGACAAGCTGAACAACAGCGTGGTGCGCCTCATCAACGTATCGCCGAAAAAGATGCGCATCCTGTATATCGAAGGGGAGCCGCGCTGGGAGTACAAGTTCATCCGGCGCGCCATCGAGGATGACCAGAGCATCGAGGTGGTCACGATTCTGCGCACGACGCAGAACAAGATTTACCGGCAGGGCACGATCGACGCGCACGAACTCGAAGACGGGTTCCCCACAAAGGCCGAGGACCTCTTCAAATACGATGGCCTGATCATCGGCAGCGTCGAGGCGAATTACTTCACGCCTGAGCAGCAGAACCTGATCCGCGATTTTGCCGACAAGCGGGGCGGCGGCGTGCTCTTTCTGGCCGGCCGTTTCGCGCTCAATGAAGGTGGATACGAAAACACGCCCATGGCAGAGATGATGCCCCTGCGCCTGCTGCACCAGAAGAGCTGGAGCCGCGATTTCGCGACGGCCACGCTGACGGACGCCGGCCGTGAGAGCGTGATTACCCGGCTCGAGGAAGGACGCGATCAGAACGTCGCGCGCTGGCTGAAAATGCCGCAAATCGCGAATTACGCCGTGATGGGCAATCCCAAGCCGGGCGCCGTGGTTCTGATGAATGTAGCCGAGGCGGGCCACCGGCCGACGCCACTGCTGGCGATTCAGAATTACGGTCACGGGCGCGTCGGCATTTTCGCGACGGCGGGAAGCTGGCGTTGGAAGATGCTGCAGGACCACACCGACCGGACGCACTCGATCTTCTGGTCCCAATTGATGCGCTGGATGGTGACGGAAACGCCGGGGCAGGTTGTTTCGTCTACCCCCCATCAGGTATTGTCGGACGATACGCATGTTCCGGTGCGCGTCAGCGTGCGGGACAAGAACTATGAAACCGTATCAGGGGCCACAGTCGAGACCACGGTCGCAAGACCGGACGGCGGTTCCGACGTGGTGGAACTGAAGCCGGATCCTCTGGAGCCGGGTATGTACACGGGCGAGTACACGGCAGACAAACCGGGCACGTATGTGGCGGAAACCACGGCGCGGCAGGACAAGACCGACCTGGGCCGCGACGCTCTGACCTTCCGGCGCGAAGACGGCGTGGCCGAGAATTTCGGAGCGGCACAGAACCGCGATTTGCTGCAGAAGCTTTCAAGCGATACCGGCGGCGCCTACTACACTCCCTCGAACGCCAGAAAGCTGTCGGGCGAGATTGCGGTCTCCGAAGCCGGTATCACGGCGCACGACAATCTGGACCTTTGGGACATGCCGATCCTGTTTCTGCTCGTCATCCTGATCCGGGGCGGAGAATGGTTAATGCGGCGGAAGTGGGGTGTGGTATGAAGCTTCTGAAACCGGGGAGGCTGCCTCTTCCATCTTTGGTGCTCTGTCTGGCGGCGGCCGCGCAGCCGGTCCTTGCGTCCACTTACCTGCTGACCGTTGCAGGTCTGGGCGGCGAGCCGGACTACGAGCAGCGGTTCACCATGCTGGCGAGTGACACCGACAAGATTCTGCGCGCCGGCGGCCAGACCGATCGCATCGTGGAAACGCTCAAGGGAGGGGACGCGACCCGCGCGAAGGTGGAGGCGGCGCTCAATCGCATCGCCGCGCAGGCCAAGCCGCAGGACGCCTTCGTCCTGATGATGATCGGGCACGGGACGTTCGACGGTACTGAATACAAATTCAACCTGCCGGGCCCCGACATTTCGGCGACGGAGCTGGCCGCATTGATGAACAAGATCCAGGCCGGCCGGCAACTGGTAGTCGACATGACCAGCGCGAGCGGCGGCGCGGTCAATGCTTTCAAGAAGGAAAACCGCACCGTCATCACCGCCACCAAATCGGGGACGGAAAAGAACGCCACCGTTTTTTCGCGTTACTGGGTGGAAGCGCTGCGCGATCCGGCCGCGGACGTCGACAAGAACCAGATCATCTCCGCGCTTGAGGCCTTTCAGTACGCGCAGCGGAAGACCAGCCAGTTCTATACCGAGCAGAAGCGCCTCGCAACGGAGCATCCGCAGGTGGACGATCAGCAGCATGCGGCCGCGTTTCCGCTGCTGCGATTCGGCGCCGCATCCGCCGTGGTCACGGATCCGGCCAAGCGGGACTTGATCTCGAAGAAGGAAGAGATCGAAAACAAGATCGATGCTTTGAAGTACCAGAAGTCGCTGATGGCGCCCGATGACTACAAGCGCCAGTTGACCGCCCTGCTGATCGAGCTGGCGAAGGAGCAGGAGGCCATTGACAAATGAGGCGCCTTCGCATGCTCGTACGCGCCGGAGCGCCGGTGGCTCTCGCGGCGCTTTTCGTAACCGCCGGCTTCGGCCAGTCGATCCAG
>CAZXCO010000183.1:0-2884 GCA_964639095.1 uncultured Solibacteraceae bacterium | reverse complement strand
ACGCGGCGCCTGTCCTTCGGGCCTCTTCCGCTCAAGGATGCGAAGACCGACGGGAGCGGCGATTTCAGCACGGCAAAAGTCGATCTGGTGACGCTGCTGAAAGGGATGGCGCCGCAGAACAACATCACGATTCTGCCGCAGGACGTAATCACCATTCCCAAAGCGGAGCTGATTTATGTCACCGGCGGCGTCAAGAAACCCGGCGGATTCCCGCTGAGCACAAACGGATCCATTTCGGTACTACAGGCGATCTCACTGGCCGAGGGCATCGCTCCCGAGGCATCGGCCAAGCATGCGCGCATTGTCCGGTCGCGCAACGGCGACGGCGACCGGCAGGAGATCCCGGTGGACGTGGCCGCCATTCTCCGGGGGAAGAAGCCCGACTTCGATCTGCAGCCGCGAGACATCCTCTTCATTCCTGACAGCACAACGAAGAAAGCCGGCGCCCGCATTGCGGAAGCCGCTCTTCAGGCGGTAACTGGAATCGCAATCTGGCACGCTTGGTAAACCGTATGCAATTTCCGAAAACAGATAAGCTCGAACTTGCCCCCGTACAACGGGGATATGCGGTGGAATACAGCGTCCCCGCAACATCGGATACGCCTCTCATCTACTACTGGGACACGCTGATGGCGCACAAGGGAATACTCGCGATCAGCATCGTGATTTGTCTCGCGATCGCGGCAGCCCTTACGTTTGCCATGAGCCCCGTGTATCAGGCCAAAGGAGTGCTCGAGCTGGAGACGCCGCCGCAGATCAACTACGCCCACGACGGCGGCGCCGGCAACGAGGTCAACGGGCAGACCTTCGACGCCTACGTCGAGACTCAGATCGGAATCCTGCAGAGCGATACGCTGATCCGCCGCGTCATGGCGCGCGTCAATCTGGCGAACCGGATGGCGGAGTGGCATCCGAAGGGGCTGCCCGCCCTGCGCCGGAAGTACATCCACCTTGCCTCGGACGGACCCCTGTCGCCGGACCAGGCGCTGGAAGTGGTCCGGAAAAACCTGAACGTGCGGCAGGCGCGTCTGAATAACCTGATCGAAGTCTATTTCAGCTCGAACGATCCGAAGCTCGCGGCCGACTTCGTGAACGCTCTCGCCGACGAATACGCCCTGCAGAACCTCGAAGCCCGCTGGCAGATTGCGCAAAGCGCCGGAAACTGGCTCACCAGCCATCTGGCCGATCTGCGCAACAAGCTGGAAGCCTCCGAGAACGAACTGCAGCGCTACAGCCGGGACAATGGCCTGCTCATGGTCGGCGACAACGAGAGCATCGAGAAGGAAAAGCTCAACCAGATGCAGGAACAGCTTTCGAAGGCTCAATCCACCCGGATGGAAAAGGAAGCGGATCTCGAAATGGCGAAGGGAAGTTCTCCCGACGCCATTCCGCAGGTGCTCGACAATGAGGCTCTGAAAGAATACGCGGTCAAGGTGGCGGACCTGCAAAGACAGCTCGCCGATCTCCGGCAGATCTACACGCCGACCAATCCCAAGATCGTGGCGGTCGAGTCGCAGATCAAGACCCTGCAGGCCGCAGCCGAAAAGCAGCGGGCGAATGTCCTCGCGCGCCTGAGCAACGAATTTACGGCGGCCCAGCGCAATGAACAGATGCTCCAGGCCGGATACGAGAAGCAGAATCACCTCGTCACGACGCAGGACGAGAAGATGATTCACTACAACACGCTGAAGCACGAAGTCGATTCCAACCGGGCCATTTACGAAACGCTGCTGCAGAAGGTCAAGGAGACCAGCGTTTCGGTTGCGCTCGAGGCGACGAACGTGCGCGTGGTGGACGCCGCCCTGCCCCCGACCACGCCATACAAGCCGAATGCGCCGGTGAATCTGGCGGGCGGTCTGATGGCCGGGCTCGTGGTCGGGCTGACGTCGACCGCTCTGCGCCACCGCTCGCGTCCTGCTGTCCGCCGCGCGGGCGTCACACAAAGGTTTATGGCCGCTCCCGAACTCGGAGTGATTCCGGCTGCAAGCCGGGGCTGGCCGCGGGAAGCGCTCGAAGACGAATCGGGTATCCGACCCGGACTGTTCAAGGGAAAACCCGATCGTCTCCGCGCATGGCTGAGTCCCAATTCCGCGGCCAGCGAGTCATTCCGGGCGGTGATGACTTCGCTGCTGTTTGCCGTTGAAGATCCCGGCGTCCGGGTCCTGGTCGTAACCAGCCCCGGGTCGGGAGAGGGCAAGACGACCGTGACCAGCAATCTCGGCGCCGCCTTCGCCGGAACAGGACGACGCGTTCTTCTGGTGGACGCGGATCTGCGAAGACCGCGCCTGCACTCGATGTTCGGGCTTCCCTCCTCGCCGGGCGTTCACGAATTTTCGTGCGAGTTGCCCACCGACGGAACGGCGCCCTCCATCGATCGCTTCGTGCGGCCCACCGGAATCGACAATCTCTTTCTGATGGCCAGCGGCGATTGCGGCACGGGACAGCACAGCCTGATCCAGACGCTGCGGTTCCGCGAAACTTTCTCCGCTTTGCGCGGGCATTTCGACATGATTCTGGTCGATGCGCCGCCGCTGCCGTGGGTACCGGAGGCGCGCGTGATGGCCCGCCTTGCCGACGGCGTCATCATGGTCGTCCGCGCGGGCACAACGTCGCTCGAGGACGCGGCGGCCGCCGAGAAGTATATCCATCAGGACGGCGGCAGCCTGATCGGGACGGTGCTCAACGCAGCCCCGCAGGGCGTTTCTCCGTACTACTCCCGTTATGCGGCCACAACATCTCAGACTTCCTGAGAATGGCCGCTATTGATTCCCGCCGTGGGGCGGGCGCTCCGTTGGCCGCGCCCCCCCCCCCGGCCGAATAAACAAAACACAGCGAAAAACAGCACAAGCGGCGGGTCTTCCGCCGCAACCCACAACCCCAGAAA
>CAZXCO010000182.1:0-14398 GCA_964639095.1 uncultured Solibacteraceae bacterium | reverse complement strand
AATCGGCCCCGAGGTGTGGCCGCGGGCGTCGGTTTTGGTCTCCCAGCGCATTTCGCCCGTGCGCGCGTCCAGACCGACCACATAACTGTCGGGCGCCGTGTAGAGAATCACGTCCTGGTAAATCGCGAGACTCTTGGATCTTGCCGAAGCGGCGACATTTTTGGGCACCTTCCGCTTGTACTCCCACAAAAGGTCTCCGTTGGTGGCGTTCAACGCCTGAACGATGGCTCCCGGCGCAATGACGTACATGACGCCGTTGTGCACCAGGGGGATGGTCTCTGTCTGGCCGGCGCCGATGCCACGCGACCATACCATGCGAAGTTCGTGAACGTTCTGCTTGTTGATTTGTTTGAGCGGGCTGAAGCGCTGGGCATCATAGGTCCGGCTGTACATCAGCCAGTCTTCAGCAGGCGGATTTTCCAGCATGTGCTGCGTTACGGCCGTATATCCCTGAACCTGGGCGATTGCAGAGACCGCGAGAACCAGCGAAAGCGAAGCGGGAATGAAAAAGCAGACTTTACTCATGAGATTGCTCAATGCCCTCTCCTGCGCCATCCGCGCAACATGGCCGCGCGCGGCCGAGAGGGCGTCAACGTTTGGAACCGCTGCTCTGGAAGACCAGATTGCGAGTGAAAAACGGCAGAACCTTCTGTTCGATGCGGTCCTTCAAGTGGTCGGAGTGGTTTCCTTCAAACGTTTCGAAGCTGTGCGTGATATTGAGCCGGTCGAGCGACGCGTTGAAATCCTCGATGGACTTCAACAGCGGATCCTGCAGGCCCACGTCCATCGCGATCGACTTGTATTTTCTGATATTCGGGATGTACTGGCTGATCATCGCCGCAGGCGAGTTCGCCACCCATTTGGCGGCAGCGTCGGCATTGAAGACTCCGTCTTTGACGGGCAGATCGAAATAGAGCGGCGGATTTTTCGGGTCCGGAGACCAGGCGGCTGCCTCGCCGTACGGAATATTGACCGGGTGCTCGCTCTCACTTTCCGGGTTCGGGCGCGCCGCGGCGGCCGGGCGTGGCATGGCCGGACGGTTTTGGGCAGGAGGCCGCGGATTGTTCATCAGGCAGCACGGGCTCAGCGCGTAAATCGCGGCATACATTTCCGGATGCTTCATGGCGATGCGCCACACGCCGTATCCGCCCATCGAGTGACCCGCGAGTCCGCGGCTCTCTCTCGTGGCGATCGTGCGGTAGTGGCTGTCGATATAAGACACCAGATCGTGCGTGATGTAGCCTTCCCAGTCGCCTGTAGTGGGAGAACTGGAATACATGCTGCCGCCGTAGGCCGTGTTGGCGTCAGGCATCACGATGATCATTTCTTTGGCGGTTCCGTTCGCGATGTCGCGGTCGGCTCCGCCCGGAAGATCGATGAACGGGACCCATGTACTGATAGTGCGACCGTAGCCGTGCAGCAGATATAACACCGGATAACGCCGGCTCTTGTTTGTCGCATAGCCGGGCGGCAGGTAGACGGCGACTTCGCGATCGGGAGAATCGTTCTCGAGATTGCCCTCGAGAGATTTGCCGTGGACCTTGATGTGTTCGATGCTTCCGCCTTTTGCTGTTACGGCCTTGCCGCCGTCGGCGGCCAGCAATACCAGTCCCGCGGCGCAGCCCAGCGCGGCAAGCGCGAGTGCGCGGCAGTTCCGGAAGTCATTCATTTTTTCGAACCTCCTCAAAACTGGAACCGCGCAACCAGTTGTCCGGCGCGCGGCGCCGCAAATACTGTACCAGTGTTGATCCAGCCGAAACCCGCCGTCGTCAGCCCCGTGGCTGCGCTCCGCGTCTGCGTCGCCAGGGCATTATTCGCGACCGGGTTGTTGACCTCGGCGCGATTGAAGATATTGGTGAATTCGGCGCGAATCTGGAGGGTCTTGCCTTCGCGGATGCGGAAATTACGGGCCAGGCTCATGTTCTCTACCGGCCGGCGCTGATAACGGTAATCGTTGTAGTAAGCGGCGGCCGTGCCGAACTGTCCGGGCGGGGGATTGACCCATGCAGCCGGATTCAGCACAAACGTGTTGTTCGGATCGAAGCAGTGACAGTTGAGATCCTGGAGGAACAACGGCTGGCCAGGGACGCGATTCATGAATGTTCCGCCGCAGCAATTCGTAGCGCCGGTCGTGCGAAAGAGAATCTGCGCCAGCCCGTTCGAAGCGATCGGAGACATGATCGGCAGCCCGCTGCCGTAGCGCAGCACGGCTCCGATAGTCCAGTCCCGCGCCAGCCAGGATGCCGATTTTGCGAAGCGGCCTCCTCCCGCTGAGAATCCGGGCGTCGTGTAATTGCCGGCAAACACGAACAGGAAGGGCTGATCGAATCCGGAAAGATATTTGTTCTGCTGGCGATTGAAAACATCGTTGGTCGCCGCGTATACCGGACCGCCCTGTGCAATGCTTTCCTCCGCGCCGATGTC
The DNA here is from genome assembly GCA_964639095.1 of uncultured Solibacteraceae bacterium. Taxonomy (GTDB): domain Bacteria; phylum Acidobacteriota; class Terriglobia; order Bryobacterales; family Bryobacteraceae; genus BOG-234. The sequence goes on along the minus strand of CAZXCO010000182.1, from coordinate 11,974 downwards.
TTCCTGCTTCGCCCACGTAAAGGAGGAACTGAAATCGAAACCATGGGAGAAACGCTTGGTCGCCTTGGCCTGCAGCGAGTTGTACCAGGTGTCACCGACGGGCGACCAGTGCAGATTGCAAATGCAGCCGAACTGCGGGAAAGGCCGCAAAGACTGCGCCACCGTGGAGCCGGTTGGAAAGCCGGGATACGGCGGATTCCCGAATCCACGCTGAATGGCGATGGACGAATTCATCGGCGATGCAAGCAGCTTCAGGTCGTCCGGATTATTCAGGCTCAGGCCGTGCGCGGCCAGCATCTCGGGCGTCAGGGCGTTGATGGCTTCCATGAACGGCGCGTTCCACCACACCCCGCGATTTCCAACATAGGAGGCTTCGACGAGGAGATTCGGAAGCACCTCGCGCTGGATCCCCACGCTCCACTGGACCTGACGTGCCGGACGACCGGCATTCTGGTCAATCTGCTGGGACGGCGCGGAAATGGTTCCAGGAAGAGGAACCTGGCCGGGATTGAAATTGGGCCAGGTGATCTGATAGGGAAGCCCGTCGCGCAGGTTATAAGCCGGCTCCCCGAATACCGGCGCGTTGTAAAGATACTGCGAGCCCGTTGAGTAAGACGTCAGGCCGTTGTCGGTGGTGTTGTAATAAGAGATGCCCGCACCGGCGCGCAGCACGGTTTTCGGGAGGAACTGCCAGGCCAGCCCGAGCCGCGGCCCGAAGGCCCACGGGTAATTGTGGGCGAGCTCGCAATTGCAGCGGTTGGGGCCGTGGCCTTCGAAGGCAACGGCCCCGAGGAGTCCGCCTGCCGCCGGATTCGGCGTGCTGGGAGAAAAGTACGGCACGCGGCCGTATTGTTCCTTCAGATAAGTCTGGAAATCGTAGCGAAGACCGTAGTCGAGTGTCAGCTTCCGGGTGATCTTCCAACTGTCCTGTGCGAACCAGGACAAAGCGTGAGCGCCCAGGCGCGACTTCGTAGGAATGCCGATATAACCGTTGTCGACCGCGCCCAATAGAAAGCTTGCATAGGGGAACCCCGGCGTGCCGCCGTTCAGAGTCTGCCCGTTGGTAGAGGGGAGACCGGATTCGTTGGAATTGAATATGGCCCACGCGTTGGCGTAGGAGCGCAGAGTATCGATATACCCTTCGACCGTCAATTCGCCGCCGAATTTGTAAGTGTGGTTGTTCTTTACCCAGGTCAGGCTGGTGTTCGCCGTGGGCTTCAGATTGTTGATGTTGACCTGGGATGACGGGCCGAGATTCGCCACGCCGCCCTGGGCCACGTTCAATCCCTGGAGAGCGGGAAACAAATCCGTATAGGTTCCCTTCAGTCCGATTCCGGTCACCGGATCGAACGACTTGACCGGCTGGTCAACCGTGGTGTCGAGCAGGCCGATGCCGAAATGGAGCAGTAACGTCGGCGACAGGGTCTGATCGAAGTTGATCCGGATGGTATGAGAGACGATGTGACTCGGGATCGCGGACGTGACCGGGAACGGCATGCCGTTGTTATTCGGGGAATCCGTGGACGTGCGGGACCAGTAGCCCGACAATTTCGATGTGGCGCTGATCTGGTAATCCATCTTGAGGGACGGAATGTAGGTCAGCCGCGGATTGGGATAGGTCGGCAGATAGTTATTGACCAGACCACCGTTCGATGGCATTGGAATCAGCTTCTGGATCGCGAGAGCCACCGGATCCTGCTGTGAAAACGGGATCGTATTGTTCGGAAACGGATCGCGCACGACCTGCCCACCCACGCTTCGCTGCGTCAGCGGATTGTAGATCGTGTTTTCGAAGATCGGGCGCCCCAGGGGATCGCAACCGGGATTCGCCGCGGGGCAGAGGTTCTTGCCCGTCAGCGCCTGGCTGAAGTCCCCGGCGCGATAGGCCGTCGTCGGCACCGTAATGGGAACGTTGTTGTTAATTACGGTCTCGCGGTACTGCTCAAAACTGAAAAAGAAAAACGCCTTGTCGCGGCCATTGAATACTTTCGGAATCCAGACCGGGCCGCCGAACGTCCCGCCGAAGTCGTTGCGGCGCTGGCGCGGGCGCAACAGATGTCCATCGTGGTCATTCGTGAAGGGAACGCCGGCGTTCAGCGCCTCATTCACGAAATACTCGTAAGCGCTGCCGTGGAACTGGTTCGTGCCCGATTTCATTGTGACGTTGAAAAAGCCCCCGCCCACTTGTCCGTATTCGGCCGCGTAGTTGCTCGTTTCGACAGCGAATTCCTGGATCGCATCGACGCTCGGCTGCGTTTGCGACTGTGTGGAGTAGAGCCCGTTGGTGGCGTCCTGGCCCTCGATGCGCATCGCTTCGGTATTGCTCGGCATGCCGTTCAGGCGAATACTCGTGTCCGGACGCCAGTCGCTTCCCGGAAGAAGCTGTAAAACGGCGTAGGGATTGCGGATACCGGCGGAACTGGCATTTGAACCAATGCCGAGCACCGGGAGATTATTCATTGTGTCGGTGGCGACATTGTGGCTCATTTCGCCGCTTTCTGTCTTGAGCAGCGGGGAAACGTCCGCGACCGTAACGGATTCGGTTGCCTCGCCCACCTGGAGAGTGACATCCACGCGCAGCGTCTGTGCGACCGGCAGAACCAGGTTCGTGCGCACGAATTTCTTGAATGCAGGCACCGCGACGGTGAGCTCATAGGTGCCTGTCGGAAGCTGGGCCAGGGTGTAATTGCCGGTGGGCGAAGTGGCGGCCTGATAGACGGCTCCTGTTTCGACATTTTTGACTTCCACCGGCGCGCTCGCGACAACCGCTCCGCTCGAATCGGCGACCGTTCCAGTGATGGTTCCACGGTCGCTTTGACCCCAGGCCACCAGGACACTGAAGCAGACTGAGAGCAGAGTGATCGCGCGGCGCATTTCCCGTTTTCTCCACATGGGCAAGGATTTGAAGCGAATGTTCCCTCGCGAGACTATCGCACGCCGGAGAACCCGGCAATAACCATTTCGGGTGATTCCAATGTCCCGGCTATCCCAGGGCGGCTTTGACGGCAGGAATCGCCATCCGCCGGAAGAGGGTGTCCACTTCCTCCGCCGTGAGGCGCTTCCGGCCACTCAACCACCACATGAGAAGGCCGAACAGACCGCCCGCGATAAACTGCACGACCGCTTCGTCGGGCGCCTGCTGCATGCCACGCTCCGAGACGATCGACCGCACATCGTCGCGCACCACTTTCACCAGGATGTCTCGAAACATGTGCTGGATCAGCGCGCCCCCGCGTTTGCTCACCAGCGCCGGAAACACCGCGCGATGTTCGTCGACGTGAGCCACCAGATGGCGGCTGAACGCGAACAGGCACTCATCGGGGCCGGTCCCGCGCGACCGGGCGGCGCGTTGGCGATCTCGCAACGTCAGGAGCAACCCTTCGAAGCCGCTCACGAGGAGATCCTCTTTATTCTCGTAGTGAGCGTAGAATGTGGCCCGGCCCACATTTGCGCGATCGATGATCTCCTGCACGGAAATCGCATCGAACTCTTTCTCCTTGATGAGCGAAAGCAGCGCTCCTTCCAGAAGTTGCCGGGTTCGCTCGACACGGCGGTCTTTTCGTTTCTCCATTCGATCTCCGTGTTTCCGAACAGTCGGGCTGCGCCCGGATGGTTACGAGACAAACAGGCCTGCTTTGTGCCGAACCTCCGGCGGGCTTCGTCGTCTCTATAAGCGTAGATGAACAGCCTGTCCGGCAATGAACAGAATGTTCAGAACTGAAAAGGAGACAAGTTGCAAAAAGCTCTTGACAGAACTTACCTTCCCGCGGCTGGTCACGACTGGGCCCTGCCGCTCTACGATCCCTTTGTGAAACTGCTCGGTGGCGACAAAGCACGAGAGATGTTGCTCGATCAGGCGGGTCTGCAGCCCGGACATCGCATCCTCGACGCCGGGTGTGGCACCGGCAGTTTCGCTGTGCTGATCAAACGTCTTTATGCGGACGTGAGCGTAACCGGACTCGATCCCGACCCGAAGGCGCTCGGCCGGGCGGCCGCCAAAGCGAGGGGAGCCGCCCTTTCGATATCGTTCGATCGGGGATTTTCGGATGAACTGCCCTATGGCGACGCCTGCTTCGACCGCGTGTTCTCTTCCTTCATGTTCCATCATGTCCAGGCGGACCGGAGGGGAAAGACGCTGCGGGAAATCCGGCGCGTCCTCGCCCCCGGAGGCTCTCTTCACCTGCTTGATTTCGAACCGCCGGAGGCATCAGAGGGTAATTTTTTGACCCGCTGGATCCATTCCGCGCACCATTTGAAGGACAACTCGGAGCGAAGGATTCTCGCGCTGATGGAACAGGCCGGCTTCGTCCAACCGGAAAAGATCAGAAGCGGCTCCGTATTCTTCGGGTTGATGCGGACGGCGTACTATCGAGCGAATGTCGGCTCCTGAGAGCGCAAAAAAAGGTGATGCGGTTCACGTTTCGCGGAGTGCGGCTTTCAGAATGAAGTCGAATGTCTTTCTGGCGGAAGCGGCCGTCAGATCCTGCCCCAGCAGAGCCGGCAGGATCTGAGGCCCGATCAGCAGATTGATCATCAGATCGGGGTCGACCGTGCCCGGCAGTTCACCCGCTTCAATCGCCTCGCGCACTACAGCGCAGCCTTCGGCCCGCCGCGGCAGATAGACGTTCTCGTAGAAAGCCTGACGCAGAGACGGGTTGTCCTGCATCGCCAGCATGAGCCGAAGAAACGCGCGCCCGTCTTCGGATTTGAGAAACTCCGCCATGCGAACGGTGTAGTTCCGAAGGCGCGCCAGCGGCGTGCCGCGCCCTCCGTAGGGCAGCCGTTCGCGCGTCGTTTCGAGATATGCATCGAGGAGAATGGCCTGCTTGTTTTTCCACCAGCGGTAAAGAGTCGCCGTGCTGACGCCGGCCTCGCATGCAATCTGATGATTCGAGACGCCGTCGAAGCCCTTCTGCTTCAGCAGACGAAAGGCCGTCTTCAAAATGGCCTTCCGTGTCTTCTCGCTTCTCGGACGGCCCATGGTCCGCCGCGGCGATGGTTGTCTGTGAACGATATCCGGCTTCAACGCATGGCTCCAGAGGCGCATAAAGCGCCTCCCGTATTGTCTGACAGTACAATGGAAACGAAAAGTTTCGTTTCGTAAAACTATGGCGGCAGATCGCGTCGGGCCTGAGAAAAAATCGTGAGCGCCGCCTCCGCCAGGGCGGATTCCGTCGCCGTATGGAAACCGCGGGCCAATCCCTGGCTGATCGCGTTTGTAGTGTCGCTGGCGGCCTTCATGGAGGTGCTCGACACCAGCATCGCCAACGTTGCGCTTCCCCACATTGCGGGCAACATGGGAGCCAGCAGCGACGAGAGCACCTGGGTGCTCACCTCATACCTGGTTTCCAACGCGATTGTCCTGCCGATTACGGGCTGGCTCGTGTCGCTGGTGGGAAGAAAGCGCTTCTTTCTCATCTGCATCTCCCTGTTCACCGTCAGCTCGATGCTTTGCGGCGTCGCCCCGACGCTGGCTGTTCTGCTGATCGCGCGTGTGATTCAGGGCTGCGGGGGCGGCGGCCTGCAGCCGATGGCGCAGGCCATTCTTGCCGATACGTTCCCACCTGAAAAGCGAGGGCTCGCATTCTCGGTATATGGCGTCACCGCGGTTGTCGCTCCCGCCATCGGACCGACTCTCGGCGGCTGGATTACCGATAACTACAGCTGGCGCTGGATCTTTCTCATGAATTTGCCGGTGGGAATCCTGGCGATCTTCCTGGTTCTCACCTTCGTGGACGATCCACCTTTCCTCAGGCGCGTGAAGCTTGCCGAAAGCAGAATCGACTACGTCGGATTCGGATTCCTGGCCATTGGCATTGCGTTCCTGCAGATCGTGCTCGACAAAGGCCAGGAGGCCGACTGGTTCGGCTCCACGTTCATTCTGACGCTTACGATCATTTCGCTCGTCTGCATCGTCTGTCTCGTGATCTGGGAACTGCGCGTGAAAGCGCCCATTCTCGACATCCGCCTGTTCGGCAACATGAACTTCGCTACGTCGAGCCTGATGATGTTCATGGTGGGAGCGGGTTCCTTCTCGACCACGGTGCTGATGCCGCAGTTCCTGCAGAATCTTATGGGATATACGGCCGAAAGCGCCGGCATGGTTCTCTCGGCGGCCGCAGTGCTTCTCCTGATGGAACTTCCTCTGGTCGGTCAGTTGACGGCGAGAATTCAGGCCCGTTACCTGATGGCCTTCGGATGGGCGACGCTGACGCTCGCGATGTTTTTCTCGACGCGCCAGGTGGATCTCGAAATCAGCTTTTCCTCGGCTACCTGGCTGCGCATTGCGCAGTATCTGCCGATGGGGTTCATTTTCATTCCCACCACGATGGTCGCCTACCTCGGGCTGCCTCAGGACAAGAGCAATGCGGTGGCCGGGCTGATCAACTTTGTGCGCAACATGGGCAGCAGCGTCGGGACCTCGCTCGTGACTACGATTCTGGCGCGCCGCGCCCAGGTCCATCAGGTCATGCTGGCGAGTCATACCGCGGCGGGCGATCCCGCGTTCGGCGTTTCCGTGACATCGCTCGCGGCACGGCTCCGGCATGCAGGAGTGGTGCAGCCCGAAATGCAGGCCTACACGCGGGTGTACCGGTCGATGCAGAATCAGGCCTCGGCGCTCTCTTACATCGACACGTTCTGGGTGTTGGGAGTCGCTTCGGGGATTATGTTCCTGCTGTCATTCCTGCTGAAGAAAAATCATCCGCGCAAGGCCGGGGCAGAGGCTCTCGCTCACTAACGAAAGCGGTTGAACGCGCCTATCTGTGGCCGCCCACCGCGCGTGCTCCGCCCGAATGAATCGCTCCGAGCCCGGGGCGTACTCCGACCGGCGCTCCGACGCGCGACGGGATGCCTGCCGGCGCAGTGGGCCTGGGCAGGAGCGGCGGTGGCGTGCGCAGGGGCGCGATGGTCGAACGGGCCGGGGAACCGATTGTTGACCGGGCCGGCGGGCGGATCGTTGACGGCAGACTACGCCTTCCGGCGAACGATGACGTATACCGCCGCGGCGCATAGAGAAACGAAGCAGACGGGAACGGCGAAAGAACGGAGACTCCGAAACCGGGGTACAGGCCGCCGGGGTACAGGCCGCCGGGATACAGGCCGGGATAGAGAGAAGGATAAAGGGCCGGATTCAGCGTGGAATAACCGTAATCGTACCCGTATCCGAGCCCCAGACCGGAACCGGGACTGCTCACTCCGACGGACGGAATCGTTGCCAGCGGGACGTACCCGATATACGAAGAAAGATCGGCTGGAACGTCAGGACCGGAATCGAGCAGCGGATCCGTAATCGTCTGCGAGTTCACCATATTGCTCGCGATCAGTTCGCCCCGCTCCTCCGACCAGAGATCCAGCAGTCCGTCGGAACCCTGGGTGAACCTCTTTACGACCGTGCTGCCATCCAGAGGCAGAAGCTGCGATGCTTTGATCTTCACATCGTTCTTGCCGTCCGCGCCATTCTGCGCCACTTCCGCTTCGCCCTGGTAAACGCGCAACTGCGGTGGATCGGCGTCGATCCTGTAATGGCCGGGCTTGAGGAAATGGATGATCCTGTCCCGGAAGATGACCTTCACGAAGGCGCCATCGGGCGCTTTTGAAGAATCGAGGATGGAGGACCCCGAAAGCAACTCGACCTGGGTGTCGGAGATGCTGTCCGAAATCATTCGGATGCTGCTTTTCTCCCCGATCCGCAGATACGTGTCGGGAGTGAGTAGTATTTCAGCGCGACCGGACTCGGTAAGGAGCACGGAGCCGTCTTTCAGGTGGGCGAAGGCGCCGGTCTTCCGCGCCAGTGGCTGGCCATCCAGGAAGACGACTCCCTCCAGGTAATTCACAAGGCCCGAACGGGCGGAAATGACCGATTGTCCGGAGGCCCTCGGGAGCAACGGGCAAATCAGCACAAGGACAAAAAATGCGTGCCTGCGCATCGGACACCTCTCCGTTCAAGCATAATGGAATCGAAGCCGGAGCGCACAGGCCGCAAGGCCGTTGTGAGCGGAAAAGCAACGGAGCGCACAGGCCGCAAGGCCGTTGTGAGCGGAAAAGGAACGGAGCGCACAGGACGCGAGGCCGTTGTGAGCGGAAAAGGGACGGAGCGCACAGGCCGCGAGGCCGTTGTGAGCGGAAAAGGACGGAGCGCACAGGCCGCAAGGCCGTTGTGAGCGGAAAAGGGACGGAGCGCACAGGCCGCAAGGCCGTTGTGAGCGGAAAAGCAATGGAGCGCACAGGCCGCAAGGCCGTTGTGAGCGGAAAAGCAATGGAGCGCACAACAGGACGATGAAACTCCCGGCCATCGGCCTCATGCTCGGCGTTGCGGCGATTGCCACGGTTGTGGCCGCGCAGGATCTGGTCTACCAATGCCCGATGGACCCGGACGTCCGGTCGAACAAGGCAGGCTTTTGTTCCCGCTGCGGCATGAAGCTGAGCTCGGGCATTCCTGAACCGGTCGAATTTCCGGTGGATTTGAAAGTCTCCCCTCGGGCGCCCCGTCCGGGCGGAAAAGCGCAACTCGATTTCGCTATTCGCGATCCGCAGAACGACCGGAAGATCGAGCACTTCGAGATTGTCCACGAAAAACTCTTTCACCTCTTCGTTATCAGTCAGGACCTGCAGTTCTTTGTGCATGACCATCCCGTGTTCGGCGAAGACGCGGATTTTCGCTACGATCTGAGTTTTCCCAAGTCGGGGATGTACCGGCTTCTCGCCGATTTCTATCCGGAGGGAGCGACCCCGCAGCTGATCGCGAAAACCGTGATCGTCCCTGGCAAACCCCAGCAGACCCCTGTCCTCACGCGAGATTACGCGACGAAACAGACGGAAAATATGCGAGTCTCGCTGACCACCGATCCGCCGCAGCCCGTCGCGGGCGAAAAGACCATGATGTTTTTTCACCTGGAGCCAGCCGACGGTATCGAAAAGTACATCGGGGCGTGGGGTCATATGCTCGCCGCAAGCGACGACCTGATCGACTTGATCCACACTCACCCCTTTATCGCCGACGGCGGTCCGCAGGTGCAATTTAACGTCTATTTCCCGCGAGAGCGGACCTATCGAATCTGGGTGCAGTTTCAGCGAAAGGGTGTTGTGAATACGGCGCGGTTCGATGTGCCGGTGCGGGAACTCAAGTAAGAACCGGCACGACCCAGGATTTTTCCGAACCGGGAATAATCCTTTTCTATATAATGAAAAGTTTTGAAAGGGGGAGACCGCCGGGTGAACGACCGCATCGAAACGACCACCAGATCCGCCATCGCCAGCCGCCGTAACTGGCTCCACTTTCTGTTCTCCGGGGCGGTACTGCTGGGTTCGCTTGCCTATTACCAGACCATGCAGGCTGAGGCCCTGCGCCACGAGGTGGCTTTGCTCCAGCGCGACAATACGGCGTTGCGGGCGAGCCTTTCGAAGTCCGATGGCGCCCTGAAAAAGGCACTGGTGGAGTTTCACAGCGAACTGGACCGTGTTCACGCGACGCTGATCAGCGTTCGTGCGGAAACAGGCCAGGGGCTGGCGAGCGCTCAGGTGGTCGCGGTGCATCATGCGGACGCCCTTATGCGTCAGCTCGAGAAAAAGCGGCGACAGGAGGAGGAACTGCAGCGTCAACTGCGTGCGGAGCTGAACCGGGTCAAAGAATCGACCGCCGAGACCTCGACGCGGCTGAACGGCATTTCCAACGATGTCGGCAGCGTGAGGAGTGAAGTGGAATCCGTGCGCTCAGTGGCGCGCGAGGCGAGTTCGAATGCCGAGCAGACGCGCGGGAACCTCGGCATGAAGATCGCAACGAACGCCGATGAGATCCAGATGCTGCGCGAACTGGGCGACAGAAACGTCTTCGAGTTCGATCTGGCGAAATCTGACGGCGTCCAGCGGGTGGGCGATATCGAGCTTATGGTGGACAAGACCGACACCAGGCACAATTCGTTTACAGTGGAGATACTGGCGGCCGATCAGCGTTTCGAGAAACGGGACAGGAACGTGAACGAGCCGGTCCAGTTCTATGTGCCGGGCAAAGGTTCGCAACCATACGAGCTGGTGGTCAACGAAGTCGGCAAGAACACCATCAGAGGCTATCTCTCGACGCCGAAGGTCACGCTCTCGCGAAAATAGCGCCCGGCGAAAAATGTCGACGCACTGGAGCGCGAAGTGGTACCTAAAGGTCCTGCCAAAAGAGTAACCATATTCATCAATGAAGACACGCGGCACGGAATGGAGCCGCTGTGGCGGGCTGTTTTCGATCTGCTGGTCCGGAAACAGGCCGCCGGAGCCACCGTGACGCGGCCCGCGCTGGGTTTCGGGAGCCATCATCGCGTTCATTCTCCTGGCATCGAAGCGGCAATGGAGCAGCTTCCGGTTCGCATCGAATTCGTGGACACGGCGGAGCGGGTGGAGGAACTGCTGCCGGCGCTTTACGATCTGGTCAGCGACGGCCTTATCGAAGTGCAGGACACGATAATTGTCAAGTATGCGCGTCAGGAAGAGAAGCCGAAAGCAACAGCGCCCCGCGTCCGGAAGACAACGGCCGGCCGCCTGATGCGCGTCTTTCTCGGAGAGGCCGACACCTGGCGCGGCGAACCTCTCTACGACGCCATCGTGAAGCGGCTGCGAATGGAAGACATTTCCGGCGCGACCGTCTACAAGGGCATTCTCGGCTATGGCGCCAAAGGGCACACGCACAAGGGGCAAAGCTTTTTCCACCCGGTTCGCGACTGCCCGGTCATGATTTCCGTGCTGGATTCAGCGGAAAAGATCTCGAAAGCCGTGACCATTATCGAAGGAATGCTGGAGGATGGTCTGATTGCCATCTCCGAGGTCGAAGCCATCCGCTTCACCCGCGCAGCCGATCCGGAGTCCGCCAATGCCGCAGACGATAACCGGTAAGATCCTTCGCCTTCACGTATCGGAACATGACCGCTATGCGGATAAGCCTCTCTATGAAGCGGTCGTCCAGAAATGCCGCGAGCTGGGCATGGCCGGCGCCACGGTCTTCAAGGGCCTTGAAGGATATGGCGAGACCTCCGAAATCCACCGTCCGCACTGGATCGGCCATGACCAGCCGATTCTCATTACGATCATCGATTCCGAGCCACAAATCCGAAAGCTGATCTCGGCGCTTGACGGGATGCTGGATACAGGCCTGATCGCCGTATCCGATGTCGAGATGATCCGGTTCCGAAGCGAGTGAACGGCCGGCTCCCGCGTTTCCCTTTCGGGTGAGAATCTTCCCGTACGGGATTGACCCGGATCGACGTCGGCCCCATAATCTATGGGAGTTCGCCCGCTGTTCCGCTGCCGCGCCGATCTGCGGGCCGGAGGTTCTGTGACGGAATCCCGCCCACGATTCGTCCATTGTCCCCCGGACGCTGGTTCTGCGTCCCTCCTTCTCACAGTCCGTGTGCTCTCCGGTTGGAAAGTGGCGTGCTCTTCCAATATCAGCCAGGGACTGAGTGGACCATGACACCCGCAAAGCATACGCTTCCGCCGGCGTCCGCTGCCGGTTTTCGTGCATCTTTCACGCCTGCGGAAGAAATCCCTTATGAAGCTGTTTTTCGCGACGGACAATCGCTGACCCGAGGTCACGGGACCGCGGTCTTCCGCCTCCTCCTGCGCGATCACCGGCAGTTGGAATGGCTGCTGGACGCCGGTCTCTATGCCGCCGCGAACGCATTTATCCGCGGGGAGTTCGACATTCAGGGAGACATGATCGCCGCGATCCGGTTCAAAAGGGCGGCAAGCCGTCGGGATATGCGTGATTCTCTGGCGGCTTTGGCGGCAAGGCTGGCGCCGCGCCGCGTCGAGTCATGGTTCCAGACGCGGTCGCGCGCTGCGTGGAACATCCGGTTCCACTATGACCGCTCCAACGATTTTTACCGGTGCTTTCTGGATTCCCGCATGGTTTACTCGTGCGCTTATTTCAAGGACCCGCGGCAGAGTCTCGACGATGCACAACTCGCGAAGCTCGACCATATCTGCCGCAAGC
>CAZXCO010000181.1:0-6916 GCA_964639095.1 uncultured Solibacteraceae bacterium | reverse complement strand
CGAACTCCGCCACTGCCTTTCATACCGACACCGATCTCGATATCGGCGGCCTTTCCGTTCCAAAGGGTGACTACACGATTTACGCCTGGGTGGCCGATCCCGACAACTGGCAGTTGATCCTCAGCAAAGAGACCGGTCAGTGGGGCCTCACGTATAACCCGAGGATGGATCTGGGCCGCGTGAAGATGGCGATGAGCAAGCCGCCCGCGCCGATCGAGACTTACAAGATGACTCTCTCCAGCACCGGCCCGAAGACCGCTAAACTCCAACTGGAGTGGGAGAATCACATCGCCTCCGTTCCCATAGCCGTCAGGTAAGCGGATCGGATCCGAGCAGTGACCGGCTTTCGTTCTGTGGCGGATAATCTCCGGCAGTCGTTTCGGGTACTGGCCGACGGCAAGCCGCGCGGCGTTGTACGCGAACTGCCCGGCGTCAGCATCGCCTCGCTCGGAGTCGCCTTTCAGATGTTCAATGCGGCGTTTCCGAGCGAACCCATCGAGACGCAGAGGGACCTCGAAGAGCGTCTGGAAACGGCGCGGAACCACTTCCGCTCGAGGTCGCTCAACTGGGCGTTCTGGGTCTGCGAGGACTGGATCGCTCCCCCGATTCGCCGCAGGCTTTCGCACACCTGCGAGATGTTCGGCCTGAGGCTGTCGTCCGACATGCCCGGTCTGGCTGTGGATCACCTCAAACGGCCGGCGCGAAGACTCCCCCCGCTCGACGTGCAGCGCGTTGTTTGCTCCACTTCTTCCGCGGCCACACTGGACGATTTCCGCGCCATCGGATCGGTTTGCTTCCATGTCCCGATCACCTGGTTTTCCGAAGTCTTCGATTCCTGCGTTGCCGCGCGCGGGTCGTTCGTCTGCTGGGTCGCTTACCGTGACGGATTGCCGGTCGCCACAGCGGCCACCGTCTCGTCGCATGGAGTGATCGGGTTGTATAACGTCGCCACGGCTCCCGAGTTCCGGCGGCGGGGCTACGGCGAAGCCGTCACCCGTTATGCCATCGAGGCCGCGGTGCGCGAGACCGGAGAAACCCGCGTCGTTCTGGAATCGACGTCGCAGGGGCTGCATCTGTACCAGCCGATGGGTTTTCAGTTTGTCACGCGGGTGCTCGTCTACAACTCCGTTACGCGGACTCCGTGACGTGCGTGGAAACAGGTTAGGATCAAAACGGTGCCGCTGCGACGCGCGATCCTCTACCTCTCACAACACAAAGCACTTCGAAACTGGGTGGAAACGTCCCCGGCCGCCCGGCGTTTGTCCTCGCGCTTCGTGGCCGGCCGCAGCCTGGACGATGCTCTCGCGGCCTGCCTGAAGATTCGCGCCGAGGGCATCAACGCCACCCTGGATTATCTCGGCGAAAACGTAAAGTCGCTCGACGAGGCGCTGGCCTGCCGCGATATGTATCTGCGGATGCTGCAGGCCATGCAGGCGGCGGGCCTCGAGCCCAACGTGTCCATCAAGCTGACGCAGTTCGGGCTCGATCTTTCCGAATCCGCGTGCGATGAGAATGCCGCGGCGCTTGTGAAGGCGGCAGCGGCGATAGGCGGGTTCGTCCGGTTTGATATGGAGTCGACCGCGTATACCGATCGAACGCTGGCCATGGTCACCCGTATCCACGCTGAGTATGGAGCATGCGGCCCGGTGATTCAGGCATATCTGCGCCGCAGCGCCGGAGACATTCAGTGCCTCGAAGCCGCGCGCATCCGGGTCCGGCTGTGCAAGGGGGCTTATCTTGAGGGTCCCGAAGCCGCCTTTCAGGAGAAGGCGCAGGTGGACCGGAATTACGACGAGCTCGCGCGTTCGCTGCTGATGAGAGGCGAGTACCCGGCCCTCGCTACGCACGATGAGAACATCATCCAGGGCCTGATCTCATTTGTGGAACAGCAGAGAATCCCGCGCGACCGCTTCGAGTTTCAGATGCTCTATGGCATCCGCCGCGACCTGCAGCGCCGGCTCGTAAGAGAAGGCTACCGCCTGCGCGTGTACGTGCCGTTCGGAGAAGCCTGGTATCCCTACTTCATGCGCCGGCTGGCGGAGCGCCCCGCAAACCTGCTGTTCTTCGTGCGCAATCTGTTGCGCGCGTGAACCCGGCTGGCAGTGTGCTAACGTAGCCGGTTTGAATATCGAACACTTGCAGGCCTGGGTGGGCCGGAGCGAAACGCGAACGGACAGGGCGACTGCGGCTCCAGCGGCCGCCCTGGCCGCCACACTCGACATCGACGCGCCCTGGCGTCCGGGCGATCCGCTGCCGCCGCTGTGGCACTGGCTTTATTTTCTTCCGGTGGACAAACAATCGGAACTCGCGGCAGACGGCCACGCGAAACGGGGCGGCTTCCTGCCGCCGGTCGAATTGCCGCGTCGCATGTGGGCCGGGGGGCGGCTGGAGTTCCATCGCCCGCTGTGCGTGGATGACGAGATAACGCGGACTTCGCGAATCGCCGATGTGCGGTCCAAAGAAGGCCGAAGTGGTCCGCTGGTCTTTGTCCTGGTCCGTCACGAAATCTGTAACGCGGGCGGGCTGGCCCTGACGGAGGAGCACGATATCGTCTATCGGGATCATGCCCGCGCGGCGGAACACGGGCCCGCGCCGGAGCCCGCTCCGAATGGTGCCACCTGGGAGCGCACCATTGTTCCTGGCGACGTGCTGCTCTTCCGGTATTCGGCGCTGACGTTCAATGGTCACCGCATTCATTACGATCGCCGCTACGCAACGGAGGTGGAAGGATATCCGGGGCTGGTCGTACACGGGCCGCTGATCGCGACACTGCTGCTGGATCTGGTGCGGCGGAATCTGCCGGATTCGCGTGTGAGGCGTTTTGAATTTCGCGCCGTCCGTCCGGTCTTCGATACGGGGGCGTTCTCGGTTCATGGCGCGCCCGATGGAAAGACCGTCCGGTTATGGGCGGCCGATACGTCCGGCGCGCTTGCCATGAAGGCTCAGGCGGAGCTCGATTCATAATTCCGCCGGCCGGCTCAGAATGTGAAACGCGCGATCAACTGACCCGACCGCGGAGCGGCGCCGATGCCGCCGCCGACGGTATTGACCTGCCCGAATCCGCTGGTGGTCTGGCCTGTGACCGGGTTCGTGAGCTGCGGGGCGACGGATCCGCCCGTGGAACTCGGATTCGGGATATACGTCCGGTTGAAGATATTGGTGAACTCCATGCGAATCTGGATGCTCATCCGTTCTTTGATCCGGAATTGCCGGCCGAGCGATACGTTTTCGATCGGATGGCGCTCATAGCGGTAGTCGCTGTAGTAGGCGGCCGCCGTACCGAACTGCAGCGGACCGGGTTCGCTCCACGCCGCCGGATTCAGGACGAACGTCTTGCTCGGATCGAAGCAGTGGCAATTGAGGTCGTGCGTAAACAGAGGGACTCCGGGCACGCGGTTTTCAAACGTGTTTCTTCCCAAAGAAGCCAGAAGCGAATTATTGGCCGTCGGTGAAAGAATCGGAAGACCGCTGCCGTAGCGGAGAACGGCGCCGAGTTGCCAGTCCTGCAGGAAATACGAAATGAATTTGTTCTGCAGGAACGCCACTGTCGGGCGGGGCGTGGTGTATGTCGGCGAGAGCACGAGCAGGAACGGCTGGTCATAGCCGGAAAGGTATTTGTTCAACTTGCGGTTGAAGACGTCGTTCACCTGTGCGGCCGGTCCGACGAAGTAGGGGTCGGCGGCTTCCGTCCCGAGAGTCAACTGTTTGGCCCATGTGAAAGAGCCCTGAAGGGCCAGGCCGTGTGAGTAGCGTTTGGTGACTTTCGCCTGCAGCGAATCGTACCAGGTGTTACCCAGAGCCGGCGAAAGGAAGTAGGTGATGGTGCTGAACTGCGGATAGGGGCGCAGGCTTTGCGCGACCGTCGAGGTCAGCGGGAAGCCGGGGTATGGCGGCTGACCTGCGGTGGTGTTCGGCGGCAATCCGGCCGCCGCAAGCAGCGTCGGCGTAACCTGGGAGAGAGGCTTCGCGAGCAGGGTCTGCACCGCGGCCGCGTTGTTCAGATCGAAGCCGTCGGCGGCCAGCATCTGAGTCGTGATGGCGTTGGGCGAGACCTGGCTGGGGGAGGTCCACCAGACGCCCCGGTTGCCGACATAGGCTGCTTCGACGAGAAGGTCCTTCGTCAGCGCGTGCTGGACGCCGATGCTCCACTGCACCTGCCTCGCCGGACGCCCGGCGTCCGAAGCGATCGAGATCAGCGGCCCGCTCGTGGTGTTCGGCAGCGGATACTGGCCGGGATCGAAGTTGGGCCACGTAATCTTGTACGGCGACCCCTGCGCGAGAGTAAACAGCGGATTTCCGTAACTGATATTGCCGATCGGATAATACGAGCCGACCGAGTAGGACAGAAACGCGTTGGGCGCCGCACGCGAGTACGCCACGCCCGCACCGACCCGGATCACGGTTTTGGGTGTGATCTGGTAAGCGATCCCCAGGCGGGGTCCGAAAGCAAAGGGATAATTGTCGGCCAGATTGCACTTGCAGGTGGCTTCAAAAGTCGTTGCCCCCAGGCGGCCGCCCGCCGAGGGATTCGCGACGTTCGGCGCAAACTGAGGCATCACGCCGTTTTGGGCTTTGAGATAAGTCTGGAAGTCGTAGCGGAGGCCATATTCCAGAGTCAACCTGCGGCTGACTTTCCAGCTGTCCTGCGCGAAGAACGAGACGGCATGGTTGCCGAGCCGGGTTGCGGTCGGCACACCGATGCCGAAAGTGTCCACAGCGCCGAGAAGGAAGCTGGCATAGTCGTAACCCGGCGAACCGGTCAGCGCGGCGCCGTTCAGAAAGGGCAGCCCCGTCTCGTTGGCGTTGAAGCCGAAGTTTCCGTTGGCGTAAGTCTGAACGTACGCCGGATAGCCATCGACCAGCATTTCGCCGCCGAACTTATATGTGTGGTTGCCCCGGACCCACGTGAGACTGGCATTCGCCGTCGTCTTGTAGTTTTTCACGAGAATCGGCGTATAGGGACCGAGAGTGCCGCCTCCGCCGCCAAAGCCTGGCTGGTTGGTCGCGCTCAGGCCGGCAAGACGCGGGAAGAGATTGGTATAGAGACCCGTGAGACCGAGTTCGCTCACCGGATCGTAGGAATCGACATTGGGTAACTGGTGGTCGTTCGTGTAAAGAAATCCGCCGCCCAGATGCAGCAGGAGCGTCGGCCGGATGATCTGATCGTAGTTGATGCGCGACGTGTGGGTCACGACGATCCCGGCGATGGAAGTGGTGATCGGGTCGGGCAGCCCGTCATGGTTCGGCACGCTCGTCGCCGTTCGCCCCCAGTAGCCCGAAAGCTTGATTTTGTCGCTGAGCGAGTGGTCGATTTTGATCGACGGGATCGGCGACACCTTCAGATTGGAATACACAGGGTTGAAATTGTTGACCGCCCCGGATAAGTTGGGCTGCGGAATCAGCGACTGGACTTTCAACGCCACCGGATCCATGCGGGAAACCGGAATCTGCTGGTTGGGAAACGGGCTGCGAATCTGCTGCCCGTTGACCGTGGTGGTCGTCAGAGGATCGAATATTTCCTGCTGCAGAACCGGACTGCCGTTGACGACAAGAGGGGAGCCACTCAGCAGGACCTGATTTTTCAACTGAACGCCGCTGAAATCCCCGCCTCGCAGGGCTGCTGTCGGCACGGTGAAGATGCGGTTCGTGGTCGTGACGATCTCGCGATATTCTTCGAAGCTGAAAAAGAAAAACGTCTTGTCGCGGCCGTGATAGAGTTTCGGAATTTCGACCGGGCCGCCGAACGTGAAACCGAAATCGTTCCGCCGCACCACCGGGCGGCTCAGGCTGTTCGGGTTATCGGGAGCAACGGTGAAGGGGATTCCGGCGTTCAGGATGTTATTGCCCCAATACTCGTAGGCCGTGCCATGGAATTGATTTGTGCCGCTGCGCATGGTGACATTGAAAACGCCTCCACCCGCCTGCCCGTACTCGGCGGCGAAGTTGCTGGTCTGCACGGCGATTTCCTGCACGGCGTCGACGCTCGGCTGGGTCCAGGACTGGCTGGTGTAAATCCCGGAATAGGCATCCTGTCCTTCGATTTTGAAGGACTGGGTATTGCTGGGCGTGCCATTGATGCGGACGTAAACATCGGCGCTCAGATCGCTGGTCCCCGGCAGAAGATTCAGCACGGCATAGGGATTGCGCAGACCCGTCGCGCTCGTGCCGCCGATTTGCAGCACGGGCAGATCGTCGAGAGTATTGGCCGAAATATTGTGGCTCAACTCCCCGCTCTCGGTCTTGAGCAGAGGCGCCTGGTCGGTCACGGTAATCGCCTCGCCCGTGGCGCCGACTTCCAGAGGAACGTCGAGTCGCAGCGTCTGCGCGACGGGCACCGCAATATTCGCCCGAATATATTTCTTGAATCCGGGCACCATGACAGACATTTCGTAGTTCCCGGTTGGAATCTGCGAGAGCGTGTAGTTGCCCGTTGAGGTGCTGGCAGTCGGATATACCGCGCCGGTCTGGGTGTTCCTGACTTCGATGGATGCGTTGGCGACAACCGCTCCAGTGGCGTCGGAAACGGTGCCGGTGATGGTGCCCCGATCGCTCTGGGCATATACGGCAAAGGAAAAGATCGATACGCCAATTGCAATTACCAGTGAACGCAATGGACACACTCCTTTTCAGCCTCAATTTTTTGTAAATTTTCCCGTTATTTACTAACTGAGCCCCAAATCGCCCGCACTGTATATCAGGCAAATGCCGGTGTCAATGGGTAAATCAGGTTTTTGGAGGATCCGGATTTGCGTAATGGAGGGTTGGGGTAAAGGGGCAAATCCGTGCGATCAACGAATTGATTATTCGCGAGAATCCTGCAGCCCGGCATAACCGGAGCCGGGCCGCTACCATATAGAAGAGCACGCGCCGAAGTTGAGGCGCCTCCATGCACATCATCGCCGAAAACTCGGAACGG
>CAZXCO010000180.1:0-2904 GCA_964639095.1 uncultured Solibacteraceae bacterium | reverse complement strand
CGCTGGATGTCGTTGTCCGGGCGGTGTGCCTTTTCCGGATGCCGTGCCTTGGCCAGGGTGTCGATGACGGTGGTCATGGCCGAGATATAGACGGGCGGCCTTTCGAAATCACGCTTGCCCGCTGTCGCGGCAGCCCCGCGTTTTGGGAATATGCTCCCAATTATGTACTTGACACCACAAGCCCAAGGAGTAGTATTTCCGGGCATTTTGAACGGTCCCGGCCATGTCTACCCTCTCAGACCCCCGCTTTTCCAACGAAACAGCCGCCCGGAAGTGGTTTGAGGCCGCGCGCTGGCCGCATGGCCCGGTTTGCCCCCATTGCGGCTCCCTGAGGCACTACGCCACCAAGAAAGAGGGCCGGTATCGCTGCGGCGAGAAGGAATGCCGCAAGGACTACACCGTCACGACCAAGAGCGTCATGGAAAGCAGCCACGCGCCGCTGACGCACTGGGCACAGGCGTTCTACCTGATGAACTCCAGCAAGAAGGGCTTTAGCGCCCTCCAGCTTAGCCGCACGCTGGGCTGCCAGTACAAGACCGCTTGGTTCATGCATCACCGGATCATGGAAGCGATGCGCCAGGGCGGCTTGGATCTGCCCCCGATGGGCGGCAGCGGTCAGGTTGTCGAAGCGGACGAAACGTATTTTGGCAACATCGAGAGCAAGAAGATGCGGACCAATCCCACAGCTCGGAAGCGTTATGAGGGACGCGGCCCCGGCAGCAAGCGCGCTATCGTTGCTCTGGTAGAGCGTGGCGGCAAGGTGCGTTCATTCCATGTGCCGCGTGCCGATCAGGTCACAGTCATGAATATCGTGAAGGACAACATTCATCACGAAAGCCGCCTGCACACTGATGAAAGCAGGCTGTATTTCGGCGCTGGCCGGTTTTTCGGCGCCCATGAAACCGTGAAGCACAGCGCGAAGGAATATGCGCGTGGGGACGTGAACACCAATTCTGCCGAAGGCTATTTCTCAATCTTCAAGCGCGGAATGCGTGGCGTGTATCAGCATTGCGGCGAAAAGCACCTGCACCGATATCTTGCGGAATTTGACTTCCGGTTTAATCACCGTCAGGCGTTAGGTTATACGGATGAGGCCCGTACTATCGCGGCCGTAAAGGCTGCCGAGGGCAAGCGCCTCACGTATCATCAATCTCGTTAAATCGGTCTCCTTGAAGGCGCTGGCAGCGCGTTTCTCGCGCTGGCGGGATAAGCACTAAGCCTTTTTGGCTTTCCGCGCCTTCCACAGACGCTTCTTCGCCTGCTTTGGATGCTTACGCGCCTTATCAATGGTGGCGCGGTAGTCCTTCGCCGTTCCTTTAAACGCGCCGACCAACGCGCGCTGTACCCGACGCTCCGTTTCTTCGGGACTGAATTGATCTGATTCAGATTGCTTGGCCATACGAAGAACTATAGCACGCCCCACCGCGTAAGCAGGCTGTGATTCGCACGGGCAATGCGCGTCGTCGGGCAATTGGCGGCCATCGGACGTGCCGTCACTTCTCCCGTGACTTCATCAGTAAAGTCGGCATCGGCAGCCACGCCGTTACCACGCAAATTCGTTCGCATGGTTCGGCGCATAAATGCGAGCGGTAAATACGTCACGTATTTCAATCGCTTATCGGAATGTTGAAAGACGTTTATGGCAAGTTATGCGCCCGGCGTTTCGTGGTAACGGCGTGGCTGCCGATGGTGCAAGCGTCAAGCAAGGGCGTAACGGCGCGTTACGCTTGACTTCCTTTTTGAGGAGGCAGAGGTTTGGGACGGTCGGGAATCAGCCGACCGTCCCTAATGCCTGTCCGGGCAACACCAGAGGAGGTTCCGAAGATGATCGTCCAACCATAGAAGGGGCGGAGACCCCTTAACCTCCAGACTGGACGCCGCCTGCTAGAAGTGATTCTAGCGGGCGGCTCCTTTGTAGCACCCATGTGTTACGGGAGCAATAAAATGTCTGACGACACTGAATTTAGCCGCGTCATCGCTTTGCTAGAGACGCGGTACGTCGAAGCCCAAAAGCTTGCTGATGAAAAACTCGCCGCTCTGAACGCCGTACGCCAGGAAGCGGGTCTGCCGCCGCGGGCGGTAGGAACTGAAGGTGCCACGGGCGAAGGTGCCCCTGTCCTTACGCAAATCAAACGGGACACCTTCTACGGCAAAAAGCAGATGACCGCGATCCGCGAGTATCTGACCATGCGCCGTGCGCAGGGAGACGGGCCGGCCACTCCGCGTGAGGTTCTCGACGCACTTAAGGCTGGTGGCTACAGGTTCGAAACAAAATCTGACGACATCGCGCTGGTTGGGGTCCGTGCTTTGCTGCGGAAGGCCAACAACGTCTTTCACAAGCTTCCCGGTACCGGAAGTTACGGACTGCTTGAGTGGTACCCCAACGCCAAGCCCGGCCGTGATGAAGATGACGTGCCGCCGCGCAAGAAGCTGGTTCTCACGCGGAAGCATTCGCTGAAGCTCAAGAAAAAGGGCGGCCTCGTCCGCAAACTCCTTCCTGCAAAAGCAGATTCCGGCGGCGACGCCGAAAAGGATACGACGGCTGGCGATTGAGCCAGCCGTCGTCACCATACTGTCCTGCGTATTCGGCAAATAACGTACGCGCGGGACGGGCCTCCGGCCCCTTCCACAAGGGCACGGACCGAGGGGGATGCGCCACTCTGCAACGGGTCTGCGCATCCCCTGAGGGCATTAGCACGGACCTATTGCAGGTCCAAATTCCTAAGATCGCGTAAGTGACGGCCTGTCCTGAGCCGAGGTACCATATCTGGCCCGTGTGGTGTCAAGTACATAATTGGGAATATGCTCCTAATTGCAACTTTTGATGAACCCCGCTTGCCCCGGATGCGTTGCAGAACTTCGAACCCCACATCCGGAGAGCCGCCCATGGCCACCGCTTCCGTC
>CAZXCO010000179.1:0-7618 GCA_964639095.1 uncultured Solibacteraceae bacterium | reverse complement strand
GAAGGCGCGGGCCTTCGCGCCGGATACAGGAGGGTAGCCTGATGAGTCAACGCGGTTTCTTTGACCGGCTGAAGGCGAACCCGGAGTTCAAAAGACAGACCCTTTTGACCATTAAAGTATTTGCGGTCATGCTTGCGATCTTCGGGGGACTCTGGCTCGCGGACGCATATCTCGGCTCGTGAGCGGCCCGCCCGCAACGGCTCGAAAGCGGAATCTTCCGGGTTTTGTGCCGACAGCGACATCCTGGAAGCCCGCCTCTTCGAGCCGTGCGGGGAGCGTCGCGGGATCGATGGGCGTGAACGTGTCGGCAAGATGCACCAACCGCATCGCGACGCTGTTCAGTCCGTCCGTCCCGGCAAACGTGCCCCCGGGAACGAGCACGCGGCGAACCTCGCAAAAAGCCCGGTCCTGCAACGCCGGCCAGGGCAGATGATGAAGCATCGAAAAAGATGCGACCGAAGTGAACGTGGAGTCGCCGAAGGGCAGCAGCGTGGCGTCGCCCCGAACGATGCGAGTGCGCGTATTCCGGAATCGGCGGGCCAGCTGCGAAGCGAAACGGAAATCGATCTCAACGACGGTCAGATGCCCGGCGCGGCGCTGCAGAAGGTCCGTCGTCAGACCGGGACCGGGACCCAGTTCCAGCAGGTTTTCGCCCAGCGCCACGCCGTCCAGAGCCCAGGGGAAAATGTCCTGTTCCAGAACGCCGCGCCAGAGCGCCGATCTGCAGAGCCAGCGATGCGCAAGGTTCATGGATCCCGATCGCTTTTATCCCGCAGCGGAAACAACGCCGCGCCGCAACGCCATCGAACGCCCGATGGACGCTTTTTCCTGGTCTGACAACGCCGTCGCCGCGACCGGGAAAATCTCGCGTTCCTCGATTGTTATGTGCGACCGGTAGAGCCTCGCGAGCAACGAGAGGACAATGACGAATTGCTCCGCCTCTCGCATACTGAGACCGTCGTCGCGAAGCCAGCGCGCGCCGATTTCGTCGCACTCGCGATGCCACTTTTCGGCCAGGCTGTGATCGTTCTCCAGCCCCTCGATGCGGCTGAGGGTCTCGCCAATGCCGGGCCGCGCGAGATTACGAAGGGCTGGGAAGAGATCCTCCTCCTCGTCGGCTGTATGCTTCGGGGCCGCTTCGCGAAAGTACCGGAGGGCCGTCTCGAGCGCCTGCCGGGATTCGGCATCCAGAGACCCGCCGCTCTTTTCATTGCCAATGGTCTGTAAGATTTTCAGAAAGCCCTCGATGCGGCGATGACAGTCCGACAACAGCCCGATCGGGTTGGTAAACGCATGGACGGCGGTTCCAATGGTTACCGGCATTATCAGGGCTTCTTTACGGCAAAATATCCGGCGTTGATCTGCTGGAAGCGTTCCCAGGATTTCGGGAGATCCTCCAGCGCAAAGATCGCGGAAACCGGGCAGACCGGCACGCACGCGCCGCAATCGATGCATTCCATCGGATCGATATAGAGCTGCGTCTCGGTATCGAAGGCCGATTCGTCTTTTTTGGGATGGATGCAATCGACGGGACACGCGTCCACGCACGCGGTGTCCTTCACGTCGATGCAGGGTTCGGCGATTACGTAAGCCATTCTTCGTCTCTTCCTGCGTCCAGCCTATGAAGCCGCACCGGAAGAAGGGAATGACTTAAGTCAATGGCGATTCCCGCGGAGACGGTCTAATGAAGAACCTCATCCAGACGGCGGCGGAGTTCGTCCACTTCCTCGCGAAGCCGCGCCACTTCCGCTTCCAGCGCCGAAATCCTGTCGCGCCCCGCCGCGGCAGACGGCGCAGGCGCGGCAGGCACATCTACAGTTCCGCCGAGCGTCTGTGCATAGCGCGGCTCTTTCGTGCCTGGCGCATGCGGCAGTTTCTGGACCAGAGGGCCTTCCTCGCGGTCCATCATCTTCTGCAGCACTGTCTCGGTCTCGTCCAGATCCGTGAAGGCGTACAACCTCTCCGTGCGCCCTTTGATTTCGCCGACGGTCTGCTGTCCTCTCAGCATCAGCACGCAAAGAACAGCCGTTTCCCTGCGCCCGAGGTTCAACTTCTCCGTGAATCGCTGGGCGAATTTCGTGACCCGGCCGCCACCCGTGATCGAGGCCGCGAAACCGCGCGCTTTCAGCATCTCGATACCCCCCATCACGTCGTCCTCGCTGTATTCCGTCACCGGCCAGCGGTTCGTCTTCTGATTGCAGGCCGCAACGAGGCTGTTGAGCGACATTGGATAGTACTCGGGCGTGGTGTTTTCCTTCTCGATCAGGGTCCCGAGGACACGCAATTCGACAGACTGCAGCGGATTATCCATGAAGAGGCGTCAAAACCCTTTCCGCGAGCGCAAATTTCAGGGCTTCCATTCCCTGCCCGGTCACGCTCGAGATTTCGAAAAACGGGAGATTGCGCGAGGCCGCCAGTTCGCGCAGCGCCGCTATCCTGGCTGGGTCCTGCGCCGCGTCGACTTTGCTTCCCACCACGATCATCGGCCGCTTTGCCAGATCCTCGCTGAAACTCGCCAGTTCCCGCATCACGGCGTCGAAGTCGTGGACCGGATCGCGGCCGGTCTCCGACAGGTCCACCAGATGCACCAGCACTCTCGTGCGCTCGATGTGCTTGAGAAACTGAATTCCCAGACCGCGGCCTTCATGCGCCCCTTCAATGATGCCGGGAATATCGGCGACCACAAAGCTCCTGTAGTCAGGCATCTGAACCACCCCGAGATTCGGTTCCAGCGTGGTGAAGGGATAATCCGCGATCTTCGGGCGGGCCGCCGAGATGCGTGAGATCAGGGTCGATTTTCCGGCGTTCGGATAACCCACGAGCCCCACGTCGGCGAGCAGCTTCAGGGTGAGGCGCAGTTTCCGGAATTCGCCCGGGTGGCCGGGTTCGTGTTCAGTCGGAGCCTGGTGTGTGGGAGTCGCGAAGTGCTGATTCCCGCGCCCGCCGCGGCCGCCTCTGGCCGCCACCCAGGTCTGGCCGTCCTCGGTGAAATCGAAGAGGGTTTCCCCGGTTTCGTCGTCGATTACGGTTGTGCCCACCGGCACCTGGATGGTGAGCCCGGCCCCCTCGCGACCCGTCTTGTTGCTGCCCTCGCCGTGCCGGCCGCGCTCGGCCGTGTATTCGGGGTTGAAGCGAAAATGCAGCAGTGTGTTGCGATGGATAGTGGCCACCATCGTGATATCGCCGCCGCGCCCGCCATCGCCGCCGCTCGGCCCTCCGCGAGGGACATACTTTTCGCGGCGGAATGCGAGGCAGCCATTGCCGCCATCGCCCGCCTTGACCGTGATTCTGACTTCGTCGACCAGCATGAAAAAGGCCGCTGACGGTCAGCGGCCAGACTCTTTCTGAAATTAGGAAACGGCGCCGGAAGCGCGTTACTGCGCCGCGGGAGCCGGGGCCTCGGCGGCCCGGATATTGACGAATCGCCCCATCCGGCCCCGGTCGCGGAATTCCACGACGCCCGTGACTTTCGCGAAAAGCGTATCGTCGCTGCCCCAGCCGACGTTCGTACCTGGCTTCAGACGCGTGCCGCGCTGGCGGACGATGATCGAACCGCCCGGCACCAGTTGGCCGCCGAATACTTTCACTCCCAAGCGCTGCGCGTTGGAGTCGCGACCGTTCTTGGAACTGCCTAAACCTTTTTTATGTGCCATGACTTGATCTCGCTATGCGCTTGCGCCGCTCAGGCAACGATATCGCGGATGCGGACCTCCGTGAAATCCTGCCGGTGGCCCTGCGTGCGCTTGTACTGCTTCTTGCGCTTGAATTTGAAAACCAGAACTTTTTCGCCGCGATCCTGCGCGGAAACGGTGGCATTGACGCGCGCAGAGCCCGCGCCTTCTCCCACCAGCAGATCGCCCGAATCCTTGAAGAGCGCCACCACTTTGCCCAGCGCCACTTCCGCCCCGACTTCAGCGGCCAGCCTCGGGACCCGGATCACGTCGCCCGGCGCGACACGAAACTGCTTGCCGCCGGTTTCGATAATTGCATGCATTGGAAAATGAACCTCGATTGGGGCCCATGCGCACACGTCAACGCCTGAGCGCACTGCCAAAATATTGATTCTAGTACAGACTGCCGTGTAAAGACAACTGCGGCCCGAGGGCAGCCCCTCGCCGCGAAATTGGCGCAAAATAGAAGAGGCATGTCGCGCGGGTGGGAAAGCAAGGACGTCGAGTCTCAGATGGAAGAGGCGGCGACCAGACGGAACGCAGCCCGCCAGACTGCCCCTGACCCCGAACAACTCCGACTTCAGGCCGAACGCACCAGCCTGGAACTCTCGCGCACCCGGGTCCTCCGGGACATCGAGGCGACGACGCATCCGCGCCGGCGCGAACAACTCCAGGCAGCCCTGGCTTATCTGGAAAAGCGGCTCGCCGAATTAAACTAGCAGGCGCCTGAAAAGCTCGCATGGGCCGCGTTGCGAGCGCCACGAGGCCAGATGCGAGGCGCGGCGATGAAGATGGATGCGGGACATCCTGAAGAGACGGAACGACGCAGACACGGAAGCCTCGCCCGCGGGCGCAGTTCCCGTGCCGCGCGGCCCATGGGAGCTATTCAGGAGCCTGCCAGGCTCTCAGCAGCGCTCCAGCACGACCGCGATTCCCTGCCCCACTCCGATGCACATGGTGCAGAGCGCATAGCGGCCGGCGGTCCGGCGAAGCTGCGCCACGGCCGTCGCGATGAGTCTCGCGCCGCTTGCGCCGAGCGGGTGTCCGATCGCGATGGCGCCGCCGTTCGGGTTGACGTGCGCGGCATCATCCGGCAGACCGAGATCCCTCGTAACCGCCAGCGCCTGCGCCGCAAAGGCTTCGTTCAGCTCAATCACATCCATTGCGGAAAGCGCCAGTCCGGTCTTCGCCAGAACCTTCCGCGTGGCCGGAGCCGGCGCGAAACCCATGATGCGCGGCTCCACGCCCGCCGCCGCCATCCCCAGCACCCGCACGCGCGGCGTCAGTCCGTACTTTTTCACCGCCTCTTCCGAAGCCAGCAGCACCGCGCAGGATCCGTCGTTCACGCCCGAAGCGTTGCCCGCCGTCACTGTTCCGCCCGGTTTCACCACCGACTTGAGTTTCGCCAGCACTTCCAGCGTCGTATCGGGACGCGGATGCTCATCCACGTCGAACTTCTTCGGCTCGCCCTTCTTCTGCGGAATTGAAACCGGAATCACCTCGTCCGCGAAAAAGCCGGCCGCATGCGCCTTCGCCCAGCGCTGCTGCGTCCGGAAGGCGAGAGCATCCTGATCCTCGCGCGAGATATGGAAGTCCTCCGCGACGTTCTCCCCGGTCTCCGGCATGGAATCGACGCCGTACCGGCTCTTCATCACCGGATTGACGAAGCGCCAGCCGATGGTCGTGTCATACATCTCGGCATGGCGGCTGAAGGCCGTCTCGGCTTTGCCCGTGACGAATGGCGCGCGCGACATGCTTTCCACGCCGCCGGCGATCATCAGATCCGTTTCGCCCGATTTGATGGCGCGCGCCGCCGTTCCCACGGCGTCCATGCTCGATCCGCACAGCCGGTTGACCGTGGTTCCGGTCACTTCCTTCGGGAGCCCGGCAAGCAGCAGAGCCATGCGCGCGACGTTGCGATTGTCCTCACCGGCCTGGTTCGCGCACCCAAAGACCACATCGTCAAGAGCCTGCCAGTCCACCGACGGATTCCGCTCCACCAGCGCCCGGATGGGAAGAGCCGCCAGATCATCGGTGCGCACCGTGGCCAGAGCACCTCCATAGCGCCCGAACGGCGTACGAATCGCATCGCAAATAAATACGTCTCTCATAAGGGAAAATTCATTCTAATCGAGGAAGTGAGTCCGCCTCTATGCCGGGCGCCTCCCGTCGTATGCATTTCGCAAAAGTTCGAGGACTCCCGCATATTCCACAGGCCGCGGGTTCGTATAGGGATTCTTTGTGGCCAGTTCAGCGGCCCGTTCCAGTCCATCGGCGGGCATTCCAATGTCTCTCAAAGACACCGGAGCGCCGATGCGCGCCGCAAGATCGAACAGGGCCTGCGGAGCGTTGCTCGCGCCCATCGCTCCGGCGACCATCCGCATCGCTTCCCGCGCGGCTTCCGCGTTGTAACGCGCCGCGTGCGGCAGGATGACCGTGTGGAGTTCGGCATGTGGCAGATTAAATGTGCCGCCAAGAGTGTGGCAGAGCTTGTGATGCAGACCCATGCTGGTCGAGCCGAGGACGGTTCCGGCCAGCCAGGCGCCATATAGAGCATCGGCCCGCGCTTCAAGGTCCCCGGGCATTTCCACCACGCGCGGCAGCGCTCGCGCCAGCGCCCGGATCCCTTCGGCCGCGAACATCGAGAGAATCGGATTGCCGTCCGCGGCGTAGAGACCCTCGACACAGTGCGCAATGGCGTTCATCCCGGAAGGACCGGCGATCTTCGGCGGGAGCGTCAGTGTCAACGAAGGGTCATAGAGGACCGTCTTCGGCAGAACCCTGCGGTCGCGCCCGGTCTTTTTGACGCCGCCTTCGGTCAGGCCATAGATCGGGGTCATCTCGGAGCCGGCGTAGGTGGTCGGAACGGCAAGGATCGGCAACTCGCTCTCGAGCGCGATGGCTTTGGCGAGACCGATCGTGGATCCGCCGCCCACCGCGACGCAGCAATCGGCCGCCAGCCGCTTCGCCGCTTCTCGCGCCTCACGCGCGGTCTCGATCGGCACGTGCATCACGGCGCCCGGAAAAACCCCCGCCGCCATTCCATCGAGCCGGGCGGCGGCGGCTTCTGCATCGCTTTTCTGTTCGGGCGTGGAGAGAACGAGCGCGTGTTTCGCACCCAGCCGGCTGACTTCTTCCGCCAGCCAATCGAACGCCCCCACCCCGAAAATGACCCGGCTCGCCGGTTGATCAAAAGTAAAGCTCCGCATGGTCGCCGACTGTCGCAATGTTTGATGAAGCCCGCTTGCACCCCGATTCGGAACCTGCCACACAATATACAGCTTCCCTGCCGGAGCACCCCTTCATCCAGGGGCTACGCGGAGGAATCCCGACCGGCCGACGCTTGACAAACCTTGCGCCTCAAGCGTAGTTTGAAGGTATCACTGAAGAAGGAGGTGGTCCAGAATAATGAGTTCAAGTAGTAGACCGCGCGAGGTGGCCGACTGCTGAGTCGACCGTTCTGAAAGCTGCCGATACCCGCTATCAGTGGCGGGATCAAGTTCCTGTGGACCGGTCGCCTCGCTGCGTTGTAATTGCTGCGTTGTACTACCTCAGGCAATCAGGCAACAATGAACCCCCCGCGAGCTACGCTACGGCTCACGGGGGGTTCGCCGTTATGAGCAGCAGCGACAGTGTGTTAGACTGAAATTTCCCCCGAAAGGTACAAATGAAAGCTGGAATACATCCCGCCTACAATGAGGTGAACGTGATCTGCGCGTGCCAGAACACGTTCAAAACACGTTCGACCCACAAAGGCGACATCCGCGTCGAAATCTGCTCGCATTGCCACCCCTTCTTCACCGGCAAGCAAAAGCTGGTCGACACAGCCGGACGCGTGGACAAATTCGAGAAGAAATACCAGAAGGCCCGGGCCGAAAAAGCTTCCCGTCTCGCTCGCTGAACCGCTGTAAAACTCCTTTTTTTCCGGCTGCTCGTGCAGCCGCTCG
>CAZXCO010000178.1:0-2063 GCA_964639095.1 uncultured Solibacteraceae bacterium | reverse complement strand
TCAATTGCACGTCGAATACCTCCGGCCCGACAAAGTCTACGAGGCTGTCATCGAAGATCAGGCGGATCTCGGGTTCATCAGTTATCCGGAGCACCGCCGCGATTTGACGGTGATCCCCTGGCGCGAAGAACGAATGACGGTCGCGGTTTATCCGTCACACCCCCTGGCCGGCCGCGAAATCCTTCTGCCACAGGACCTCGACGGTCAGGATTTCATCGCCTTCGACGAAGAGGTCACCATCCGCCGGGAACTCGACCGCTTCTTCCGCGAAAGCGATGTCGCGGTCTCGATCGTGGCACAGTTCGACAATATTCAATCCATCAAGGAGGCGGTCGTTCTGGGGTCAGGTATCAGCATTCTGCCGGAGCGCACCATGCAGGCAGAGGTCGAGCAGAACCGGTTGGTCTCGATCCCGTTGCACGCGCCCGATCTGGTCCGGCCGACGGGGATCATCCATCGCCGGAAAAAGAAACTGACCCGCGCCGGTCGGGAGTTCCTCAATCTGGTGGTCGGGGCACGCAGTCCGGCTCCGGCGGAACTGGTCGAAGTCAGTTAAAGCAAGGGATTCCCAGGAACGCCGTTCAGAACGTCATTCTGTCTTTCGCCGCCTCGAGTTTGCGGCCGTCTACCCCATACACAACCAGCATTTCGCCCCATTCGCGGTAGTCGCCGTGCTTTTCGCGGTAGGTGACCAGCGCTTTGGCCTCATCCGGCGTGAGTCCGATGACGGCGACGATCTGCTCCGCGGTCGCCTTGTTCATGTTGAGCTTTGTGGTGTCTTCTTTCCTGCCGAAGTTTTTGGCCATGTAGGCGGCAATCGCATCGAACTGCTCAGCCGGCGCCGAGACGCCCTTCTGCGCCATCCGCGCAACGGTCTGCTTCCAGTCGGATTCGGTCCGCCGCTGGTTGAGCAGTTGCTCGGCTTGATGGCACTGCAGGCAGATTTTTGTGACGTACTCCTTTGCGGGACCGTCCGGAAAATCTTTCGGAGCCTGAACCTGAGCCAGAGCGGGCGCGATCCCAGTCGACAAGAGAACGAGAGCAGACAGAATGCCGGTCCATCCGGGTTTCAGCATGAAGCCGGGGCCTCCACCGCTGCATTCTCTCACGAATTTCCGGATCGGGAATCGAGATAGGATAGGCACGGAGGCCTCTCATGCGTTCAATTCGGAATGCAGCGATGACACTGGCGCTCGCAGCACTGATCGCCTTCGGCCAGCGATACACGAGTCCGCCGGCCAGCACCTCGGCAACCATCGCCGGAAAGCAGGTGCGCGTGGACTATTACGCGCCCTCGATGCACGGTCGTAAGATCATGGGCCGGCTCGTACCGTACGGCCGGATCTGGTGCCCGGGGGCGAACGTGGCCACCGGACTGACGACTGAAGCGAATCTGCAGGTCGGCAACCTGAAGGTGCCGAAGGGAACCTGGAGCATCTGGGCGATCCCCGGTGAAAGGGACTGGACGATTATTTTCAACCGCCAGAGCGGGCAGCATCATCTGGACCACGATCCGTCGGAGGATTTCGGCCAGATAAAAGTCACGCCGAAAATGCTTCCGGCGCCGATCGAGACTCTGCGGTTCGAAATGTCTCCGGGCATCGGCAACAAAGGAACGCTGGCGCTGAAATGGGAGACCACCGAAATAGCCATTCCCTTCATCGTGCTGCCGTAGCCGGGTGGTCGGCGCCATGGAAGCAATCTCCTGGAAGCAACAAAAAACCCGGCCGTTGCGGGCCGGGTCGAAATTTAGCCGGGCGACTTCCTAGTCTCCCACACACTCGCGCGTGCAGTACAATCGGGGCTGAAGGGCTTAACTTCCGTGTTCGGGATGGGAACGGGTGGGACCCCTTCGCTAAGGTCACCCGGAACTTGTCGTCTGGATTCCAATCCAGACAAAACCTGTTCCTTTGGGTCGAATATCTGACGGGCCACTTACCACAGAGAAGAACTCAAAAACCTTGTGTGAGAAATAAATTTTATGGTCAAGCCGAACGAGCAATTAGTAGCAGTAAGCTCAACGTATTACTACGCTTACACATCTGCCCTATCAAACTGGTAGT
>CAZXCO010000177.1:0-4178 GCA_964639095.1 uncultured Solibacteraceae bacterium | reverse complement strand
GCATTATTTTCCACTCTCGGCCCATGCACAACCAACCCGCTGAGCCCCGGGACCCGCAACGAATACCACGCCGGTCTGCAGCAGGCGTTCGGCAGATTTCTCGTAATCGATGCAGAGTACATCTGGAAGTACACCAATCTTCCTTACGATTTCAGCGTGCTTGGCAATACGCCGATAACCTTCCCGATTGAGTGGAGCAAATCGAAGATTCCCGGTTATGCCATCCGCGCGACGGTTCCCAACTTCCACGGCTTGAGCGCCTTCGTGGTCATGTCGAGTGTGGCTGCGCGCTTCTTCACGCCGCAGGTGGCGGGCGTGGGTTCCGGTCCGGGCGATGTGAGCGTGTTCCGCATCGATCATGATGAACTCTTCAATGCAACAACACACCTGCAGTATCAGATGGGAAAACGCGGGCCGTGGGTTGGATTCAACTGGCGTTTCGACAGCGGCCTCGTGGCCGGGCCCGTTCCGTGCGCCGGCGGCAACTGTGCAAACGGCCCGAACGGGACCGACTCCATCGTAGACGCCTCCATCATCACCCCCGATCAGCAGTTTCAGGCGGGGCTTTTCTGCGGGAGTGTGCATGCGACCCCCACTACTCCGATCAGCCCCGACAGTACGTGCCCGGCTTCTCAGTACGGATCGACGATCCTCAATATTCCCGCCGCGGGCACGGAAAATGATGATCATAAACCGCCACGCGTTGCTTCGCGCAATCTGTTCGATCTCGCCGTCGGCCACGACAACATCTTTCACAGCGACCGGTACAAGTGGAGCGCGCGCGTCTCGGTGGTCAATCTGACGAATAAGTATGCGCTTTACAATTTTCTTTCGACTTTCAGCGGAACGCACTACGTCTCGCCGCGCGCGATAACGGCATCGGTCGGCTTTCATTTCTAAACCGTCTGCAACAGGGGCCCTTGATGCGTTAGCATGTTTTGACCTGAGGAGAATGCGCATGAGGAACGCGTTAAAGATCGTGACCGCCGGTGCATTTGTTGCAGTATTGAGTCTTCAAAGCCAGGTCGCGAGCACGCTTTTCGCCGGACTGAAAGCCAATTATGATGCCGTGAAGGGCGACTGGCAGAAGATGGCGGAAGAGATGCCGGAGGAGAACTACAGCTTCAAACCAACTCCCGAAATGCGGACCTTTGGCCAACTGGTTGCGCACGTCGCCGACGTGCAGGCGCAGTTGTGCTCCACGGTGTCGGGCGACAAGAAGGCGGTCAACGCTGGTTCGAAGACCGCAAAGGCCGATCTTGTCGCGGCGCTGAAAGAATCGTCGGCGATTTGTGACGCCGCATTCGATTCTTTGACGGACGCCACCGCCGGCCAGCCCGCGGCAATGGGCAAGACCAAACTTGCACTGCTGGAGTTCAATACCGGCCACTCAAACGAGGAGTACGGATACGGGTCGGTTTACCTGCGCTTGAAGAACGTAGTGCCGCCGTCGAGCGCAGGCCGAGGCGGCCGGGGCAGGTAGAGAAGCTATCGGGCGCGGCCCGCCGGGTTCCAGGACCGTAATCTACGCCTGATTGGCCAGGCTTTTGAGTCGATGTAACGGCGCCTGTTCTACGGACTGGCCCACCGTACCACGGGAGGTTACTTTTCAGTTGACAATCGGCACCTCGTCATCGCCGATTGGCGTTCCGCTCACCACGGCCGACCGTCCGCTTATGAGCTTTGGCCCCACTCCAACCAATTGCTGTCGCAACCCTCCAGCGTGTTTAGTACAACCGTTCCGATGCCAACAGGAGGAACCAACAGGGCGGGTAACGGCCTCGTTAGTTTCACAGACCCCACGGAGGCAGCCGAAGTTCTGGGCGCCCCCCGCCAACTTATCGGCCGGTGCGACAGGCGCCACGACGAAGACGTCCCAACTTCTGCATTTCTTCAGTTCGCAACGCAAATTTCCGCGTGCAAGGCTGGATGACTAAGACTTCTGACCACTGGTAAATCACGCCTGCGTCAGAAGTGACCTTGACGTCCGGCGGAGGCAGCTACCGCGGCTGAGTGCGCGAGCCGTGCTCACAGGGCGATGAGGACGATTCACAACACACGCATTTCCGCAGGAGTTGAAGATTGCGAAAGTGCGCCGCGCCGATGAATGTGCCGCCTGCCACGCTGATCGACGCGGAAATGATGGCGCTTTCGATCCGTTCGTGCAGAACGACCATCGCCATCCCGATTGCGAATAAGACGAGACATTCGGGCCGGTGGTGCCGCCTCCTCCACGAACTCGAAAGATTCGCCAGGCCCAGCACAAACGCGGTTAAAATAAAACTCTTTTCAACGGGTTCGGAAAGCAAATGGATAAAACCCGAAGCAGTTGTAATCGCCAGAAGAATCGGAAAACAGATACAGTGCAACCCGCAGGCAGCCGCAACGAGCATGGCTATGCGATCGATAAGAGAGGAAGTGAGTTTTGTTTTCAAGGCTGTCTGGAGTGGCTCTCACCCGATTATCACCAGGCTGCGGCTCCTGTTGTAGCGATCCGTCCTGAATGAACTGCGGAGTCTGCCGAGTGACCGTGTTGTGAAATTGAATGGACGGCTCGACCGTGAGTGCGTTCTGACAACCCTCGCCCGAAGACCGTCCGGTCATAGAAGCTTTTCATCCGCCTGACCGTAACAACAGTTCTTCTGCCCGCAAAAGCTGCCCTCGCCATGCGAGAGGGCGTATGATCGACTCGTTTGATGGCTGGCGGCGGCAGAACCGCGACAGAAAGCCCGCTCATGAGCAGCCCTACGCAAGCAGACCTGAAGTCGAGCCCCGTCGCAGAAGCTGGCACGCCCGAAGGAAATCACGAAAAGGGTGTCGGCCTCCCGGACGGGCACTGGCTGGAATATTCGCGCATCGTAGCACTCGTAGCCGCACTCGTCTGGGCTCATTACAATCCGCTGCCGGCAATCGCGGGATTCGAGCCGATAGGTGTGGCTGCCGCTCTGTTGGGCGGCTATCCGATTTATCGCCATGCCATTCGCGATGCTGTCGCGCGCCGGATGACGATGGAGCTTTCCATGTCCATCGCCCTCATCGCGGCGTTGTCCATCCGCGAGGTATTTACCGCCAATGTCATCATCGTCTTCGTACTCGCGGCCGAGATCATCGAAGAGATGACTGTAGACCGCGGGCATCAGGCTGTGGAGGATTTGATCGGCGGCTTGCCCGACACAGTTGAAGTACTACGGTTCAACGGCGGCATAGCCGAAGTTGCCGTTGTCGAAACGGCGTCAATAAAGAAGGGCGATGTGGTTCTGGTCCGCCCAGGCAAACGCATCCCGGTAGATGGACTCGTCGTCGAGGGAAACGCGTTCGTGGATCAGTCGGCGATCACGGGAGAGCTCGCTCCGGTGGAGGTGACGCGCGGGTCGATCGTCTATGCGGGTTCTGTCAGTCAATCCGGCGCGCTGCACGTTCAAACCGATTCGCTCGGAAACCAGACCGTGTTCGCGCGAATGGTCGAGGCACTGCGCAAGGCAGGAGAGTCGCAGGCCCCAGTGCAGAAACTGGCGGATCGCCTCGCCGGCTACCTCGTTTATTTCGCGCTCGCGTGTGCCCTTCTCACCCTTCTCGTAACGTATGACGCGCGGTCTACGATCGCCGTAATCATCGTTGCGGGAGCCTGCGGTATAGCGGCGGGCACCCCCCTCGCGATTCTTGGGGCTTTGGGCCGGGCGGCGCGGATGGGCGCCATCGTGAAAGGTGGATCGTGGATGGAAAAAATCGCGACCATCGATACGGTGGTCTTCGACAAGACCGGTACTCTGACGTTGGGCAAGCCGGAAGTGGTCGACATCGAGAGTGCGCCCCGCGTATCGCCGACTGAATTATTGAGAATCGCCGCGTCAGCCGAAACTTACTCGGAACATCCTCTGGCCCGGGCAATCGTTCGAAAAGCAGCAGGGCTGCCGGTGGCGACGCCCCGCGAGTTCGCGTATCATCCCGGAAAGGGTGTCACCTGTCTGGTCGATGGAAAGTTCACAATAGCGGGCTCGCGGGCCTTCCTGCGTGAAATGGGAGTTCGTTTCACTCAGCCCACTCCTCATGTGGCGGCCTTGTCGGAAGTTGCTGTCGCCCAGGCGGGGAGCCTTCTCGGCTTCATTTTCATCGCCGACATCGTACGCGGAGATGCCACCAAAGCCGTGAACCGTTTGCGTTCCCCCGGCCTTCGTCTG
>CAZXCO010000176.1:0-2153 GCA_964639095.1 uncultured Solibacteraceae bacterium | reverse complement strand
CTTCCTGCACTACGACGAATCCGTCTCCAACGACTTTGTCTGGTCGCAGGGGGGCAAGAAGGTCCGCTTCCTGAATCGTGACATCGACGACTGGACCATCACATTTGTGGAGACCGGCGCCAATGCCACGATCGGCGAAAGGTTGAAGGCCGTCGAGAAGCATCTGGAAGGCGAAGAGATGTTTCTTGCGAATTACGGCGACGGTCTGAGCGACCTGCCGCTCCCGGCGATGCTGGCCACTTTCCGGCGCAGCAACGCCGTGGCCTCCTTGCTGCTCGTTCAGCCAACCGCGAGCTTCGACATTGTCAACACGAGCAATGATGGAACGGTGGCTGGCATTCAGGAACTGGCCCATTCGGAGATCTGGATCAACGGCGGCTTTTTCGCCCTGCGCCGGGAGATTTTCGAGCATATCCATCCCGGAGACGAGCTTGTGCGTGAGCCGTTCGGGCGTTTGATTGAAAAGAAGGCTCTCCTGGCTTACAAGTACACGGGCTTCTGGCAGTGCATGGACACGTTCAAGGATAAAACCCGCCTCGAAGAGTTGAACCAGAGAGAGGCGCCCTGGAAAGTATGGCAAAAGATCGCAGCCGAACCGGCTGACAGCTGCGCCACGAAGATTTCGGCTACTGCATGATTCAACTCGGATTTGACGCTGCATCACGTCGCGGTCTCGACATCCTCTGCCTTGGTTCCCATTCCGACGACATAGAAATCGGCTGTGGTGGAACCATTCTCCGCCTGGCGAAACAATATCCCCAGAGCACATTTCATTGGGTTGTTTTCAGCGGAAACGGAGTTCGCGCTGCAGAGGCTCAGTGCGCCGCGGCCCGGTTCACTCGGGCGGCGAAACTGGCGGGTCCGGTGCTGAAGACCTTTCGCGACGGCTTCCTCCCATTCGTTGGCGCCGAGGTCAAGGCAGTCTTTGAGGATTTGAAAGATCAGGTGTCGCCGGACGTTATCTTCACGCACAACGGGAAGGATGCCCATCAGGATCACCGGCTGGTTGCCGAGCTCACCTGGAACACTTTTCGGAATCACCTGATTCTCGAGTACGAAATCCCCAAGTATGACGGTGATATGGGACGCCCCGGGTTCTTTGTGCCTCTGGAAAAAGAGGTGTACGAGAACAAGGTGCAGTTCATCATGGACTCCTTTCCTTCACAGCACTCCAAACACTGGTTTCAGCCCGAAACTTTCCTGTCTGTGATGCGGCTGCGAGGCATGGAGTGCAACGCACCGAGCGGGTACGCCGAGGCCTTTTACTGCCGCAAGGCCACTCTGTCCATCTGAGAGAGAACAACAGACCCCGAACGCAGACGGCCAGGCAATGACGGATCTGAAGGAAAAGACCATCCGCGGAGGGTTTGCGAGGCTGTGCGCCCAGGCTGCGAACTTCGTCCTCCGCATCGGCTCGCTCATGATTCTGGCGAGGCTGCTGGATCCGAAGGATTTCGGCCTGCTCGGCATGGTGACGGCCTTTACGGGAGTGCTGAGCCTCTTCCGCGACTTCGGCTTGTCGTCCGCGACGGTTCAGCGCGCCACCATCACTCAGGAGCAAATCTCCACTCTCTTCTGGATCAATATTCTGGTCGGGGCCGCACTGGCCGTTGTAACGGCTGCCTCCGCCCCGTTGATCGCCGGCTTCTACCACGAACCGCGGCTTTTGGCCGTAACTCTGGCTCTGGGCGCAGGCTTCCTTTTTAATGCGGTCGGCGTGCAGCACTCGGCCCTGTTGCAGCGGGAGATGCGCTTCACCGCCATTGCCGCAATCAATGTTGCGGCACTGGTGCTCAGCTCGTGCGTCGCCATTCTTGGGGCTAACGCAGGCTACGGCTATTGGGCTCTCGTGGCGATGAATGTGCTTTCACCGGCCGCCACAACGCTCGGTTTGTGCTTCACGTCGGGATGGCGTCCCGGGATGCCGCGGCGGGGGACCGGCATCCGGTCCATGTTGCGCTTCGGCGGAACGATCACCTTGAGTTCCATCGTCGTCTATATCGCGACCAATTTCGAAAAGATTCTGCTCGGCCGCTTTTGGGGACTCGAGGCCATCGGCATCTACGGCCGTGCATACCAATTGATCAATATCCCGGCTGAAAACCTCAACTCAGCAGCCGGTGAAGTGGCGTTTTCGGCCCTCTCCCGCCTTC
>CAZXCO010000175.1:0-1598 GCA_964639095.1 uncultured Solibacteraceae bacterium | reverse complement strand
AGCCAGGCGAGAAAGTTGATGACGGGGCGGTGCTCGATCATCACGCCTTTGGGTTTGCCCGTCGACCCCGAGGTGTAGATGACATACGCGTTATTCCCCGCCGCTGCGCTACTGCGCGGATTTTCATCGCTCTCCTGCGCGATTCGCGCCCGGTCTTCATCCACGTAAACCAGATTCGGGGCCGGCAGCGTGACTTCGACGGTCTTCGCGGTGACCAGAATCCGCACCTCGGCGTGCTCCACGATGTAGTTCAACCGCTCGCGGGGATACGAGGGGTCGAGCGGCACATACGCGGCTCCCGCTTTGAGGATGCCGAGCAGCCCGACCACAAGCTCGGGAGTCCGCTCGAGGCAAATTCCAACCTTCGCCTCAGGGCCCGCACCCAGCCCGCGCAGATGATGCGCGAGCCGGTTGGCCGCCGCATTGAGTTGCCTGTAAGTCAACTGGCCGTCCGCCGAAACGAGCGCGATGGCGTCGGGGGTGCGTTCCGCCTGTGCTTCGAAGAGTTGATGGATGCAGCGGTCATGCGCGTACTCAGCGCGGGTATCGTTCCACTCCACAAGCTGACGCTGGCGATCGTGCGGACTTAGAAGCGAGATTTCCCGGACACGCTCGCGGGGGCCGGCGCAGATGCCTTCGAGCAGAGTCCGGAACTGGGCGAGCAGACGGGCAATGGTTGCCGGCTCCCAGAGATCCGTATTGCCGTCCAGATCGGCGATCAGTCCGCCATCGGCTTCTGTGATGTTGAGGTTAAGATCGAAGGCCGTGCAACTGATCGGCTGCGGCAGCCAGGCGGCCTTGAGGTCCGGCATGCCGTCAACCGTAACCGGCCGGTCGAGATTGAAGAGCGCCGTCACCAGCGGGGATCGGGACAAATCGCCCCGGGCCTGCAGCTTCTCGATCAGCCACGCGAAAGGATAATCCTGCCGTTCATAGTCCGCGAGTATCTCGCCTTTGAGTGAAGCGAGGTAATCGGCGTAGGCCGAGTGTCCGGCGAGGCGGCTGCGAACCGGCAGGATATGCGCGCAGTAGCCGACGAGGCGTTCACTGCCCTCAAGACCACGCCCTGCCGTTGGAACGCCCACGACCACCTCGTCCTGGCTGCTGAGGCGGTGGAGCAGAAGCGTGTATGCGGAGAGCATGGTCATGAACAGCGTCGAGCCCTGCTCGCGGCTCAGACGACGGAGGGCCTGAACGAGACCAGCATCGAGGCGCACTGTTTCGCGATGGCCGCCCCAGGTCCGAAGCGAAGGCCGCGGACGGTCCGTCGGCAGATCGAGCACTGGCGCCGGGCCGTCGAATTTCGCGAGCCAGTAGGCTTCCTGAGCAGCCATATCGGGATTCCCGTGCTGCTCCTTCTGCCAGGTGATGAAGCGGCTGAACTGGACTTGCGGTGCGGCGGGAGCTTCGCCTCCCCTGCAGGCGGCGTAGAGTTCGGCGATCTCTGTGAGAAGAACTCCCATCGACCAGCCGTCGACAACGATATGGTGCGCCGCCAGTGCGAGCACGTGCCGCTGTTCTTCGAGCCGCAAAAGGTGTGCGCGAAACAGGGGCGCCCGGGCAAGATCGAAAACCGAACGGCTTTGCTGGTCGAGCCA
>CAZXCO010000174.1:0-1800 GCA_964639095.1 uncultured Solibacteraceae bacterium | reverse complement strand
CCGGGAACTGGAGTCGCGGCCCACGATGCTTCGCATCGGAAGCGCGGCCTGGCGGGGCTTTTGCCGCGGCACAGAGATTACGCTGACGGTCGATGAGAGCCGCTATGCCGGCGGCAGCGCCTTTCTGCTGGCG
Source organism: uncultured Solibacteraceae bacterium (assembly GCA_964639095.1). GTDB lineage: Bacteria > Acidobacteriota > Terriglobia > Bryobacterales > Bryobacteraceae > BOG-234. The sequence goes on along the minus strand of CAZXCO010000174.1, from coordinate 1,667 downwards.
ACAGTCCTGCGGCGCTTTCTGGCTTTGTACGCGTCGGTGAATTCCTTCACGCAACTCGTGGCGCGGCGCGTCAACCGCGAGGGGGAATGGAAGCGGTGGCCGCCGCTCGCCGGTCACGAGGCGCTGCTGTAAGGTTCCGGCAATCTCTGTGTAGACGAAACGCTGTGTGGATGAAACGCTTCTGGATACGCCCTGAGACTGAGGCCCCGCGATCTCTGCGTCAACTCGCCGCCGCGAGTCCGGAATTGGCCGGACTGCTGGCCCGTTACGGTTATGCGCCCGCGGCTCAGGAAAACGTCCGGCGCCTGCTCGATTCGCTGAAGGCTCTGATCCGGACCGAGGTGACGGACTTCGCTGCTTTCCGCCAGGCATTGCAGGCCGCATCACGGCGGGAAGGCGACATTCCACGATACGAGGTGCGCGACCGCGAACTGCTGGCAGCGGCCATTGAGGCCGGAGATGACGATGAAGCCGTGCTGGCTGTGCTCAACCGGAACCCGATCTACGAACATGTTCCGTTCGTTGAGCGCGTGCCGGTGATGAGGCGCGGGGAGATTGCGTGGCTGACCCCGGTGGATCATGCCTGTATTGTGAAGCGGCCTGTCGATCCGGGGAAGTTCGCCGGTTTGCTGGATGAACTCGAAGGCTATTTTCGCGATCCGCATCCCGCCCGGAACGACGCCCTGCGGGCCCAGGTCGCGGAAGGCATCATTCGTCTGCGGCGGGAGTTGCGGCGCGAGCGCGCTTACTTCCCTACCGGAATTCGCTTTCTGGAAGAACGGATCGCCGCTTACGAAGCCGAATCGCTGGAACCGGCGGCACGCGCCGCGCTCAAAGAGTTCACCGATATTCTCGAATCCGCCGAGAAAGTCCGGTCCGAGTGCGGCGCGGCGCCGTTGACGGAACCCGCCCGCCAGGCGGCCCTGCGGACCATGCGGGAGGCCGCCAGCCGCTACATGACGAATGCCGGTCTGTGGAATGCGTGGACCACGAACTATCTGGCGGAGATTCTCCTGAGCCCGGCGCTGCTTGAAAGTTCCGTGCGGCGGTCGCGCAAAGCGCGCCAGACGGCAGCATTGATTCGCAGCGAGATCGCCGGCGGGTTTTACGATGCCGAGGAGATCATCCGGCGCATTCGCCGTCTGGAAGAGAGCGGGCTCTACGTCAGCAGCGTCCTGTATGGTCTTGTGGCGATGAGAAAGGGAGTCCGCACGCATCACGCGGTGCGAACGTGAATGATCCCTTTGTTTCCGTTTACCGAGTAGCAGAAAGCGGTATTGTAGTCCGCTCCGTAGACGGACCTTTGCCGGTTGGTCGGATAGCCTCCCGTCTGCTTGAACCCCGCCACATGGAGCCCGGAAACGATTAACCCCGCAAATCCGCACTTGTGCCAGACGGCGGCCGCTGCCGCGATCGTGTCTTCACTTGTGCGCACGGCAACCGAAGCATGGGCGTCTCCCGACGTGTCCATCCTTTTAATGATTTTCGCCAGGAGCCCAGCCGTTGCAGTCGGGCCCGACGCGATTCGCGACGTGAGAGTGGCTTTGTCGGCCTTGAGTTTACCGGCATTGTCGAGGACGCGCGGGGCGGGCGCCACAGTGGCGGTGACGGGCGCCGGAGTCGCCGGTGCTGAAGCGACCGGAGTGGAAACGACCGGAGCGGAGACA
>CAZXCO010000173.1:0-1830 GCA_964639095.1 uncultured Solibacteraceae bacterium | reverse complement strand
GTCGTCATGTTCGAGCAGCCCCGCGTCAGCGACATCCCGCTCGATCTTCTTTTCCATGTCCCCTGTCAGCAGGAATGAGTTCGCTCCGAAGCGCACCCGAATGACAAGCGAATCGTTGTTGTTCGGCGCGGAGGGCGGCACGTAGTCCGGTCCCGGCGCGAGGACCTGCAGGGACGCGCCTCCGAATGCGAACGGCGCCCCGCGTTCGAGCGGACGAATCGCTATGTGCAAACTCTCCGCCGTCTCACGCACCGTTCGCCATTCCGGACTCTCCTCGAGCGCGCCCGTCCACAACTCACGCGGATGGAAGTTGCGCAGCACAGCGCTCAGGCCGCCCGCGTGATCCTCATGGGCATGCGTCATCGCAATCACGTCCAGATGCTGAATCGAGCGCGACCACAAATACGGCGACACGACATCCTCGCCGATGTCGATGTTGGGCTTTTTCGCGCGCCCGAAAGACGGGATGCCGCCGGCGTCGATGAGCATCGTCTGTCCCTGCGGAAAGGTCAGCAGAAGGCTGTCTCCCTGACCGACATCGATCGCGCTCAACTCCAGTTTGCCGCGCTCAATGCGGGGCGCGAACGGGTGGACGACGATGGTCACGAGCGCCGCCGCCACTCCCGCCCATGCGACGGCGCGAATCCATCTGCCGAAGCGCGCCTGCATCCGCCAGGCTGCAACGATGAGTGCCGCGACAAAGAGACAGGCGAGCCAGAACGGGGGCGATGGGATCCGCCAGCCCGGTTCCCAGCGCGCGTGAATCCGGACGGCAAAACGCGCGATCGAGAGCAGCCACGCGCAGAAGTGAGCCAGCCATCGGGAATCGAAGCCGACGGCAAGAAACCCCAGCGGCACGATTGCGCTCAACACCGGCACGACAATCGCGTTCGCCGTAAGACCGGAAACGGAAACGCGATGGAAGTAGACAATCATCGGCAGAGCGAGACCGATCTGAATGAAGAACGATGCGACGAAGATATCCCAGAGATAAAAGCAAAGGCGTCCGGCGGTGGCAATGAAGAGGCGGGCCAAAGGAACAGGGAGACCGGACACCAGTGACATCGTGCGGATCAGAAGCCGCATCTCGACACGGAACTGAGCGGACTTCGGCGGCAGACGAATGTCCTTGCTCTCATCCGCGAGATCCTTCAATCCCCGCGCCAGAGGAACGGATGTCGCCTCCAGCGCCGGCACGACAAAAGCGCCGATCAGGGCCACCGCCAGAAAGGACAACTGAAAACTGGCATCGAACAACTGCTCCGGGTCGGCCGCAACAAACAATAGAGCGACCGCGGCCAGAATATTCAGAAGCCTGCCTTCGCGAAAGAAGAGTCGCGCGCAGCCGTAGAGACTCATGCCGGCGGCCGAACGCAGCACCGGCGCCTGCCATCCGGTCACGCCGGCATAGAGCCACGCGGCAAGGATCGTCAACAATACGGCAACTCCTTCGGGCGCCGCGCAGACGCGCAGAAGGAAGAGCAGAACGGCCGCCAGCACCGCCACGTGGCTGCCTGAAATCACGAGAGCATGGAAAGTTCCCGTGGAGCGGTAATCTTCCGTCCAGAGCCGTTCGAGCTTTGCCGTGGCGCCGATCAGGATGGCCTGCATCATCCCGGCGGCATAAGGGTCATTGGCATAGAGCCGGTCCAGGCGCGCCAGGGCGGCCGAGCGAATCGCGAAGAGGAATCGCGCGGCCGGATTCCCGCACCTCCCTGGCAATACGTGAACGCTCGATGCCTCGCCCGAAGCTGACCAGTAGATTTCTTGTCGCGCGAGATAACGGACCTCGTCGAACCCGCCAGGATTGTTGTAATTGTGCGGCCGTCG